>NZ_BKFU01000033.1:0-37703 GCF_008980265.1 Acinetobacter sp. TUM15064
GTGCTATTGGCGCAGTTTGCTTTTAATGCATCTAAACAAAAATGGTTAAAACATGAAATTGAGCATGTACTCCACATCGCAAAACAAGGTGATTACGATCATTTAGTAAAAACCTTACGTCAATTTAGTAAATAGCATAAAAAAGCCACTTCATATGAAGTGGCTTTTAAACTTACTTTTTAAAAGGAAATGCGTATTTAACAATACGTTTTATCACACTGCCATATTGTTTTACCAAGCTGGCATTATTGTAATTTAAACCATATTTTTCACATACTGCTTGTACTTTTGGTGCCATTTTACGGTAGCGACGTGCAGGAACATCAGGATACAAATGGTGTTCAATTTGGTGACTTAAATGTCCAGTCAAAATATGGAACGCTTCTGATCCAGTTAAATTTGATGATCCACGAATTTGACGCATATACCAGTGACCACGACTTTCATTTTCCAGTACTTTTTTCGGGAAAACTTCGACATCCTTAGTAAAGTGCCCACAGAAAATGACACTAAAAGTCCAAATATTACGGATGCCATTTGCTACCATATTCCCCGCAAATACAGGCAGTGCAGCAGGACCTGCAATCAGTGGGAAAAATACATAGTCTTTAAACAGTTGCTTACCAATCTTACGTTGCATCGGTTTCCATTCAGCTAAAGTTTGCGCTTTACTCTTACGACCTTTGAAATATTTACCCAACTCCAAATTTTGAATCGCAACTCCCCATTGGAACAATAAGCAAAATGGAATGCTGTAAAGGGGTTGTAATAAAAAGCCAGGTTTCCAACGCTGTTCGGGGAATAAGCGAAGCAGTCCATAACCAATATCATCATCCATTCCTTTAATATTGGTATAGGTATGATGCTTATAATTATGGGTTTGACGCCAATTATCTGATGTGCCTACGATATCCCATTCATAGTTTGGACCATTAAATTTAGGGTCATTCATCCAGTCATATTGACCATGCATTACGTTATGGCCCAACTCCATGTTTTCCATAATTTTGGAAAAACCAAGTAGCCCCGTACCTAGAACCCATGCTGGCGGAAACCACCCAGCAAATAAACAGGCGCGGCCTGCAATTGATGAGTAACGCACTGCTGCATACACACGACGAATATATTGCGCATCTTTTTCACCAATATCATCGAGCACTTCTTGTTTAATGGCATCAAGCTCACGTGCAAGCTCGTCCAACTCAAATGAAGTCAACTCACGATTCTTTGGATTTTTAAAGTATTCAACTTTTACTGGCATATTCATTGTATTTATTCCCCTTATAAATCAACAATAAGATCAGTTTGTGCTGTATTCACACAGATTTTAAGAAAATTTCCAGGCTCAGAGTTTTGCGTACCATTAACCAAACTTTGAGTTGAACCTTCTACTTTATTACATGCACATTTATTACAAATTCCCATACGGCAACCATGTTGCGGTTTGACATTTTGCTGTTCTAAACTGGCAAGAATAGATTGTCCTTTTGGAATACTTAAAATCTTCTTCGACTTGGTTAATGTGATATTGACAAAACCGACTTCATCATTTGTAAACTGGCTCATGCTAAATGCTTCGGTTTTTAGGATTTTCGCTTCACCGAAAAGTGCATCAACCGTAGCAACAAAACCAGAAGGACCACATGCATAAACCGTGGCCTGATCAATCTGAGTCAATCCAGTTAAGTGATCCGCATTTAAGCGCTGATCTGCATCTGGTTCTTGGGTGTAGAAAATACTGAACTGAAAACTTGGATATTGTGTAGCCAATTGTTCAAAATAAGTCTTGAATGCTGCATCTTCATGCTGTTTCACCCAATACATCAAATGTACAGGCTGTGTTTTAAGTTGAGTAGTATGATCCAAACGTTTAAGTAAGCTCAACATGGGTGTAATACCACTACCAGCAGCCAACAGGATCAATTCAGGATCATTTACAGTCAACTTCATGTCACCATAAGGCTGGCCAAACTCTAAAATATCGCCAATTTGAGTCTGTTCACACAGCCAATGACTCACTTTACCTTGATCCACTTTTTTCACGCTAAGCAACACATGCTGAGCATCTAGTTGAGTCAAACTGTAAGTTCGTTCGTAACGAATGCCCTGTACATCAACATAAACGGGATGATGCTGTCCCGCTTGGCCCATTTGAAAATGACGGTTAATTTGGATCGTCAAACTCACCATGTCATGTGCTGCTTCTTCTTTTTTCACCACTTTGCCTAATGCTTGGTGGATTGACCATAGTGGGTTAATTTTCTGGAGCCAAAAGTTTGCTGTATGTCTATCTACAACACTCTCAGCGAATTCAGTTAAAGGAGATTTTGTTCTTTCAAGGATATGCATAGTAAACGACCACGCCATAGATTTTGAATTATTATACACATGTATATATATTTGTATATATATTCCAATTGTTTCGTTTCGTTTCACAATGCCGACCAGTGGGGCTATAATAAAAGTCTTGATTTAATTGCTTGATAAATATGACACCGACCACCATTCAAACTCATACAACCAACACCGAGCATGAAGCTTCAAAACCCCATGCACCAGTGCTTGCACGTAGTGTCGGTCGAAAAGCAACAATCACAAAAGACGAACTATTCCAAGCTGCTTTAAATTTAATTGGTCCTGAAAAAAGTATTGCATCTCTAAGTTTGCGTGAAGTTGCACGTGAAGCAGGCATTGCACCGAACAGTTTCTATCGTCACTTTAAGGACACGGACGAACTTGCAATTGAGTTAATTGAGCGTGCAGGTGTTGTACTACGTCAGATTTTGCATGAAGCACGCATTAAGGCGATTCGCCAAGAAAGTATTATTCGTAGTTCTGTTGAAGTATTTATTGAACAGCTAGATGCTGACGATGGCAATTTGAGTCTGTTATTACGTGAAGGTTATACAGGTTCCACTTCGTACAAAAGTGCAGTAGAGCGACAGTTAAACTATTTCCAGCAAGAACTTAAAGACGACTTAATTCGTTTAGAACGCTTAAACAACAGTAAACTCTTCCACCCTGAATTAGTCGCAATGGCAATCACCCAATTGGTATTCAATATGGGCGCCAAAGTGATTGATATGCCAAGTGTAGAGCGCAAGCAAATGGCTGAACAAACCATGATCATGATCCGCATGATTTTAGAAGGTTCACGTCATCTTGACGAAGCCATGATTCGTTGATGGCTTAACGCGAACATTCTTTACTCAGGGTTTAGTTAACTTGGCCTTGTTTTTCAATCAATTGCTGTACAAAATCTGCAGTCTGTTCAGGTTTCTCAAGTGGAAACATGTGGCTACCTTCTAGCACACTATAGTTGATGCCATAGGTTTTTTTCATCCCTTGTGGCAAACCCTGCTTATAAAAATGACTATTTTTTGCAGTAATAAGATGTATTGGCATGTTAGGTGCTTTGCGTGGGGTACGCCACCACCATGCAGGGACTGTTCTAAAAATTTTGGCTTCAGTCTGTTTAGGAACAGCAAGTGTCACGCCACTTCGTATTGGATCAACTTTCAAACCGCACTCAATAAAATCAGCAAAACACTGTTCATCAAAGTCCTTAAAAATACGATTAGGTCTTAGTGTTTGACTGGCTTGTTCAAGGCTTTCCCAATGATCTCGACGCTTAACGGTGACTGCCGCTGGGGTCAATTTATCAACCGACTTTGAACCCAGTTTTTGCAAAACTTCAAATAAAAATGCTTTAGGCCCAATCACAAATGGTGGGTCCATGATAATCACTTGCGAAAACAGCTGTGGTTTTTTATAGGCCGCCATCAAAGTGAGTAAGGAACCAAAAGAATGCCCTAAACCAATCACTTGTTGCTGGGGGAACTGCTGTTCTATATCTAAAATGACTTGATCCACCAACGCTTCCCAACGATATTCCACAGGATAGTGCGGATCTAGACCAATCATCGGAATGGCTTTAACATTAAAATCGTTGCTTAAAAAACGGAATAACTTTTGATAACTAGCAGATGGAATACCATTTGCATGGGTAAAGTGTAAGGCAGGTTTGCTCATATCTCTTTAAATCTATTTTTTCATACCGTGTTTACCATAGTCATTTTTGAAAATGAACGGAATGGCAAGACATGAAACATACGTCCCAACATTTGAGCATTTATGCCAGTTTCATGACTAGCAATAGAAGCATTCTAAATGACATCACTTGGCTGAAACTGTTAAATTCTGATTACCTAGAAAAGTAGCGCCACAGTTAGTTTTGTCTCCTGCAATCACCACAGCACGCCCCAAGACTGTTGTGCTCTGGTCTGTTGCAATCGCAGAAACCACCATTCGGCACTTCGGACAAAAGTGTTTCATTCCATTTAAGTGCACAGCGATACCATTAATTACGAAACTGTTTTCGCACTCAATGACTACACCACCATGTGTTGTTTTTGAACCCATTGTGATTAAAGCTTTAGGCATAATTTATTATTCGATAAGTTAGAGTTTTAATGTTGAAAATTCTAGCATAAGCAAGCGCTTAAAATTTCAATAGATTACTTTTCAAATACAACGTAGACATCCCTTTTTGAAGTTCATTAAAAAAGCACCCGAAGGTGCTTTTCATACAGCAATTGCGATTATGGTTTAACCACAACCATCACTTGAATGGCTTCTGGTGTGACCGATAGACCATCGAGTAAACCAAGACCTTCTTTTTGCAATTTTTGTAGACGCAAAATTTCATCTTCACGAATACTCGGATTAAACTGCTTTAAATAAGTCAGACGGTCAATTTCGTATTGCCACTTACTACCGTAGACTTCTTTCGCTTGTTGCACAAAATTCGGTAAAGCCGAACGTGCAAGCTCTAATGCTTGCACATAACGCTGTTCAATCACCTCACGGCGTGCTTTCACGACTTGACGACAGCTATTGCCATCCAAATGATGCAAATACGGTTTTAAAATTTCAGGCGCAATTTTCTGCGACAGGTCTTGACCTTTTTCACTCAGCAAGACACGAACCAATTGTTGCGGTAAGCTTGAAGGTAAATTCAATGCTTTCGGTGCCACCACATCGACCTTAAACCAAACTTCTAACAGCACCGAACCTTGCGGTAAAGCAGCTGACTTCAACACTGCAACGTTAGTACTACCAAAACCTTGAGTGTTGATCATTTCCATCACACTTTCAGTAAATGGATGCTCAAGGGTTAAATACTGAGCATCTTCACGTACCTGAGCCTGATCACGATAGAAAGTCGCTGTCATACCTTCTTCGTCCAAGGTTAAACCTTGAACTTGCATTTGATCGGTTGGTTTAATGATCACAGTACCATTGCTTTGCTCGTCAAAATCAATATTTGTCGACGCCATAAAGCGCTTCATAAACATTGGCAAAGTGGTATTGTCATCATATTCTTCAAGCGCTTGCACGATTTCTTGCGCCACAATTGGACGGCATGAGTTGTATTCAAGCAAACGGTCACGACCTGATTGTAACTCAGCCTCTAATGCTTCGCGTTGTACGCTGACCGCTTCGAGTAAGTCATCAAACTGCTGACCTTTATCTGCCAGCAAGCAATCTTTCAATTCAACAATAAAGTTTTCTTGTAAAGTTTGCGCAGTTGGAGAGATATTACTGAAAATATTTAATGCTTCGTTATACCAACGGAACATGCGTTCTTGCGCTGTGCCAATTAGATATGGCACATGAATTTGAATCCGGTTTTCTTGACCAATACGATCCAAACGACCAATACGTTGTTCAAGTACATCTGGGTTTGCAGGCAAATCAAATAAAATCAGATCTGATGCAAACTGGAAGTTACGACCTTCAGAACCAATTTCAGAGCACAGTAAAATTTGTGCACCATAAGACTCTTCGGCAAAGTAAGCCGAGGCTTGGTCACGCTCAAGTAAACTCATGCCTTCATGGAACATCGCGGTACGAATACCTGCATGTAAGCGGAGTACATTTTCAAGTGCTTCAACCACTGGACCACTACGTGCAATCAGCAACACTTTTTTGTGTTTTAAGTCTGTACGTAGTTTTTCCATGAGCCACATGACACGTGGGTCAGCTTCCATCCAAGCACCGTCAAGTTGTGCTTCTTCTGGCCACATTTGTTCACGTAATTTACCGTCTTTAGACCAGTTTTCTGGGGCAGGCAAAGGTGCAGGCTGACAGTCACGACCTGGGAAGCCTTGAATAGCTTCACGGGTGTTGCGGAACAAAATACGCCCTGTACCATGACGGTCTAAAAGCTCATGAATGGCACGGAAGCGTTGTTCAGGTGCATCTTCAATGCGGTGCCCCAACAAACCTTCAAGCGCTGTCAAATGCCCTTCTTCAAGTGGCATATCTGACATGAGCACTTCAGCAATTTTTGCAGTTTGCTGATACTGGGTTTCTTCATCCAAGAACCGATCTAAAGAGCTAAAACGCTGTGGGTCAAGTAAACGTAAACGCGCAAAATGGCTTTCTACACCTAGCTGTTCTGGGGTTGCAGTTAACAGCAAAACACCCGGTGTTTTTTCTGCTAACTCTTCGATCAAGTCATAACGGTCATTGCCACCGTCTTCCTCATTCCACATCAAGTGATGTGCCTCATCGACCACCAACAGATCAAAACCAGCTTCTAGGGCTTGTTCACGTAAGTCATCATGGTCAATCATTAAATCAATTGAGGCAATGATGCATTGTTCTGTTAAAAATGGATTGAGATCAGGGTCATGCTCTTTGATTGAAGCCGTACGGGTTAAATCAAATAACGAGAAGTTCAAATTGAAACGGCGGCGCATTTCAATCATCCACTGATATTGCAGTGAATCGGGTACCAAAATTAGGATGCGTTCTGAACGGCCCGTTTTAAGCTGTTGATGGATGATCAACCCAGCTTCAATGGTTTTCCCTAAGCCGACTTCATCGGCTAAAAGAACACGGGGAGCAAAACGCTGACCCACTTCGTGTGCAATATATAACTGGTGTGGAATCAGGCCGACACGTGAACCAACCATGCCACGTAAAGGACTCGACTTCATATTGGCTTGCATCAACATCGCTTCAATACGTAAGTCGTACCATTCTTTATAGTCAATTTGACTTGCCAATAAGCGATCAAGCGGTTTAGACAACTGAATTTGAGCGCCAATGCGAGTTTCATTCAGCGATTTACGCTCTTCTGTGCCATCTTCTAAACGACGTACAACGTTATAACGCACAACGCCGTGACGGTCTTCTTGAGACTCAACGATCCACTTCGTCCCTTCTTGATCTTGCAGCTCATCGTTCACGTTGAAGATGATACGGGATAAAGGTGCATTATTTCGTGCATAAACACGCGTTTCATCACTTTTAGGGAATAAGATGCTGACAGATCGCTCATCTACATCAATAAGAACTCCTAGACCTAGTTCCGTTTCAGTATCTGATAACCAACGTTGACCAATAGCAAACTGCTGCAATTTTTCCACCTTTATCTACAAGTATAGGACTGCAAATTTAATGCTCAAACACTGTTTGATATTTGAGCAAAATTATACACCTTTAAGCAATATATTTTGACATAAAGCTCACTAAAAAAGTGAGCAAATTTGATGATTCCAATGACTTAAAACGGTACTGGACAAATAAATTCGACACGTTCATCCGTTTGAGGATGGTGAAAGCTCAGACGCTCTGCATGTAAACACAATCTTGGCATGATTACTTGCTGCTCAGGAGAAGCATAAAGCGTATCTCCAACGATAGGATGACCTAAAAACTGCATGTGTACACGAAGTTGATGTGAGCGTCCTGTAATTGGGGTGAGTGCTACACGGGTCACGGACTGGCCCTGTATTTCAAAATGCTCTAAGGCCTTCCACTCCGTCACAGCAGGCTTGTTATGGCTGGGCTCTGCAATATGTAACGGTGGACGTGCAGGATCATAAATAACAGGTACATCAACAATACCCTGCCCCTCTAAATAACCAGCCACAATCGCTTGATAGGTTTTATCGGTTTGACGTTCTTGAAACTGACGAGAAATGGATTTTTGTCCCCAACGACTGAGAGCAAAAACCAAGATACCAGAAGTATCACGGTCAAGACGGTGGATCAGTAGGGTTTTTGGTTCAAGTCTGACTAAACGATTGATCATGCAATCTTGTAAGTCTTCTGTCTTCCCCGGAACGGTGAGTATACCTGCAGGCTTATGGATGACCATGAAGTCTTCATCTCGATGAATCAGGTGTTCGGTTAGAAAATTACTCAAGGTTCCATTCCAAGCTGATCGCGAAAACAAGCGGGCAATAATAAAAAGCTTAAGCTAGAAATACAATGCAAAAATCGTTTTTTTTGATGCTTAGGCAACATTGAATGCGTTATTTAACGACAAACACATGAACTTCCTCGTATCACATAAAATATGTATCACCCATATTTCCGCTATGACAAACGATTTTTAAATAACCATGCAGCCAAAGGCAAGGTGATCACCGCCAAAATCAGCATCGGCAAAAAGTCCCATTTCACCTGACTAAAGCCTGCACCTTCTAAATATACCCGTTGTACCAAGTCAATACCGAAACGAAGCGGATTGGCATAAGTCAGCCAATTCAACACATTTGGCATATTTTGAACTGGCGTTAATAGACCTGATAAAAGCGTCAAAGGCATAATCAGAAAAAAAGTATACAGCATGGCTTGTTGCATATTCAGCGCAATCGCCGAAATAGACAACCCAACACCAACGACTGCAATATTAAAAGCAAACAATCCAAAATAAATCAGCAACAATGAGCCATTCATCGGGATCTGAAACCAAAACAGGATGATCGCTAAAATAATCGAAGATTGAATCACACCAATCAGTATGGGTGGAATTGCCTTACCAATCATAATCTGCGTCGGTGTGTAAGGCGTCACCAAGAGCTGATCGAACGTTCCCTGCTCCCGCTCCCGCGCCACAGATAAAGCGGAAAGTAAAAGCGTCTGCATCATACTTAATGTTGCAATCAAAGATGGCATCATGCCCCATCTGGACTCTAAATTTGGGTTATACCATGTGCGTGACTGAACGGTAACTGCAGACGTTGAACCCAACCGCTCTTGATTGACCTGAGTCACTATACTGCTGATATAAGAGCCCGCCATGCCTGCCGTAGACGAGTTCCTACCATCCAAGACCACTTGAATTGACGAAGATTCATTATTATTGAGCTTATCCTCAAAATCTGCGGGAATCGTAATCACTGCAAGTGCTGAACGGTCATTAATGACCTGTTGAATCTGGGCGGTATTCTGCAAATCTGCTGTGCGTTTAAATACACCCGAACCATCCAAATGCGATAGTATTTGCTGCGAAGCCTGACTATGACTTTGGTCCAGCACAGCATAATCTACATGATTGACATCATAACTGGCAGCATAACCAAAGAGCAGAGCTTGCAGAAATATAGGAATAATCAATGTTATCCGATTGGCAGGATCAACCAAAATAGTCAAAAATTCTTTTTTGGTTAGCACCACAAGATAATAAAACCAGCGCTGAAATGTCGCCATGAATTGTTGCATGATGTTCTTACCTCAGACGCTTTTTCAATGTACGCGCTGTAATCACAGTGAGCACGACAATATAAATCAACAAAATGCCACATTCTTTGAGCCATAAAGACCAGTCATCTCCACCTAAAAATAAGGTTTTGACCAATGTCATATAATGTGTTGCAGGCAATACATTGCTAATAATCTGCACCACTAAAGGCAGATTTCGTGTATCAAACACAAAACCTGACAGCATCATGGCAGGCATGAAACTCGCTAAAAGTGCCATTTGACTGGCTTGGAACTGACTTTGAGATACCCCTGAAATCATTAACCCTAGTAATAAAGACACCATTAAATATAAAAATGATGCACTGATCACCGATAAAAGTGATGCGCGAATAGGAACTTCAAATAAGTAATGTGCCGCCAACAGACAGACCACAATATCGACCATACCAATCACGATATAAGGGGCTAACTTGGATAAAACAATTTCCAAAGGGCGAATGGGCGTTACAAACATTGCTTCTAAAGTGCCACGTTCTCGCTCACGTGCAATCAGTAACCCCGTTAAAAATGCACCGACCAAAGTCAAAATCAACACAATCAAACCAGGCACTAAAAACCAGGTACTATTGCCCGACTCATTGAACCACATACGCTGATCTACACTGATTACACCTGTAGTTGAACTGCTGTTGGTACGGTCAGCTTGTATTGAACTCACCGTATTTAAGGCACTGGCTATATAGCCCTGTAGTGAAGACGCTATACTGGTGGAACGACCATTATTGATAATCTGCACCGTAGCCGAACCATTGGCATATTGCGCTGCAAAATCACTGGGCACATTGAGAATGGCATCAATATCATCATTCCCCATTGCCGCTTGCGCTTGTGCAAAACTTGGATAATGGATCACCGTGATATATTTCGAGCCGTTTAAACCACTGAGGACTTGGCTGCTTTGTGGTGTCGGATTTTGATCGACCACACCGACACGACCATTGGTCAAGTCAAAAGACAGGCCGTATCCAAAAAGCAATATCAAAATAATGGGTAAAATAAAACCGATCGCCATGCTACTTTTATCACGCAATAACTGCTTCGTCTCCTTGCGTGTCAGTGCAATGAGCCTTGTCCAAAATGCTGAGCGATGACTCATACAGCTCTCCTCATTTGATCTCGTCTCATACGCTCGCCTCTTTTACTTGCTGACTCGCACGAGATTGCTCCACAATGGCAATAAAAGCACTGTTCATATCATTGACACCTTCGCCATGCACCATACTTCGAATGTCTTTGGGTGTACCAAGTGCCAACATTTTCCCTGCATCCTGAATCGCGATACGATCGCAATATTCTGCTTCTTCCATAAAATGTGTGGTGATAATAATAGTAATGCCTTGATTGGCGAGCTCACCAATGGTGTACCAGAACGCACGTCGCGCCAATGGGTCGATACCACTAGTCGGTTCATCTAAAAACACAATTTCAGGCTGATGTAACAGTGCTGCTGCCATCGACAAACGCTGTTTAAAGCCATTTGGTAAATCACCACTTTTAGCATGTGGCTTGAGTTCAAACTGATGTAATGCCTGATCAATTTGTTGCTTTAGATGTTTGCCTGATAATCCATACGCACCGCCAAAAAACTTTAAGTTATCCAAAACACTTAAGTTGCCATATAGGGCGAATTTCTGAGATACATAACCAATTTTGGCTCTCGCTTGTGCACGTGCTGTACGCAGATTCATCCCTGCTACTTCGAGTACACCACTACTGGCAGGAAGCAGACCACACAGCATACGAAACGTCGTGGTTTTGCCTGCACCATTTGGCCCGAGCAATCCGAAAATTTCCCCGCGTGATACATCAAACGAGGTACTGGCCACGGCGGTAAAATCACCAAATGTACGCACAAGATCCTGAACCACAATGACAGGTGCTTCTGCGTTACTATCTAAATCTGCGTTGCTGTCTAAACGCACTTTCGTATTCGGGACTTTTTCAGCATTGATCGGCTTGGTCTGAACGATATTCGCATTAATGCTCTGCTCATTGCTTTGGGCATAGCTTTGATCTGTGTTTAATCCTGTTATCGCCAGATCGTTATTCTCAGCCACACCTGAGTCTACGGCGTTTTTTTCTACATGCTTTGCTTCATGCAAAAGCAACATAAATGCATCTTCAAGTTCTGCTGCTCTCGCTTCTGCAACAACACCTTGTGGCAGTTGATCAGGCGGAAGAATCGGATGTTTAGTTCGGGTAATAAAACGTACCACATCGCCTTTAGGCACTGCATCTGCAATGTATTTGTGATTATCCAATAGATGTGCTTGTAACACCCTCGCCTTCATCCCTTGACTCGGTTTCACTTGCCATGTTTGACCTTTGGCATAGTCTGTCAGTGCTTCAGGTGAACCCTGTTTGAGGACTTGCCCCTCCAACATGACATACACATCATGACAACGTTCCGCTTCATCCATATACGCTGTGCTGATGATGACACTCAAGTTCTCATCTTTCACTAACTGTTCAATGATGATCCACAAATCACGGCGTGATAGCGGGTCAACCCCAACACTGGGTTCATCGAGCAGTAATAACTCTGGTGAACGAACTAAAGTACAAGCCAAGCCCAACTTTTGCTTCATCCCTCCAGATAACTTCCCCGCAGGTCGCTCTGAAAATCGTGCTAAATCGGTAATTTTAAGCAAGCGATCAAAGCGTTCTTTACGTACATCCGCAGGTACACCATGTAGGTCGGCATATAAATCTAAATTTTCTTGAATGCTTAAATCTTCATATAAACCAAATTTCTGAGGCATATAGCTGATACGATCTTGTACAGACTGAGGGTCTTTGGCCACATCAATCCCAAGAACTTCCAAGCTTCCAGCAGTAGGCTCATACAAACCTGCAATCAATCTCAGCAATGTGGTTTTCCCCGCGCCATCAGGCCCAACCAAAGCAGCCAATTGTCCTGCCTTGATTTGCATATTCAGTCCTTGCAGCGCGTACACATCTTCAGCGCCTTTTTGCTCAGCTTTGAAAACTTGCTTTAAATCCTGAGCGATCATCACGCAATCTGAAGACATCGACTTACTCGCTTGTTTTTGCTTTGGAAGATTTATCAATATTGACCGTCACAGGTTGTCCCATTTTCAACTGATCATTCGGATCATTGACATAAATACGAACTTCATAGACCAACGTGGTACGAATGTCTTCGGTCTGAACGGTTTTCGGGGTAAATTCAGCAACAGAGGAGATATAACCAATTTTTCCAATGATCGGCTGATCTGGTTGTGAATCACGCAGAATGGTGGCCGTTGACCCCATTTTGATTTGTCCAAGCTCTGTCTCACTGGCATAGACGCGTACCCATTTTGGATCAGTTAAAGCAATGGTATAAACCGATTTGCTAGATGTCGTCATATCGCCCACCTCTTGTAAGCGTGCCCGTACAACACCATCCACAGGTGAGCGTAATTCACTTTGTGCAATTTGATATTTGATCAAATCCAAACTCGCTTTAGTCGAGTCATATTGTGCTTTTGCCGCTTCGCGATCTTCTTTGCGTACCCCTTTTAACAGCAACTGCAAATTGGCTTCACTTTCACGCAAAGCTGCTTCGGCTGTTTTCATAGTGCTTTTAGCTGCATCAACTTCTTGCTTACTCACCGCTTGGCCTAACGAACTATTGTTTAACACCGCTAGACGTTGGTATTGTTTATCGGCATTTTCGAGTTGTGCTTTAGCTGATCCAACTTGTGCCTTTGCTTGGGCAATCTCTTCAGGTCGATTGCCCGCGGCTTGCTCATTTAAAGTTTGCTGTTGAACCTGCAATTGCGCATCCGCTTGTTGGGCTTGGATACTTAAAGATTCTGTATTTAAATGCGCTAGCACTTGGCCTTTTTTGACACGATCACCTTCCTGAACAGTCATATTTTTAATACGCCCTGCGGTTTCAAAAGCAAGAGAGACTTGTCGAATATCAACATTGCCATACAACACGATGTGCTGCGCATCGTCCTTATCTCGATTCAACCACCAATATGCGACTGCCGATCCAAGCAAGACCAATCCAATCAGCACCGCGACGTGACTCTTTTTCATGCACACCAGACCTTTGCTTATTTTTAATACAAGTTTAAATTTAAATTAAATTTAAACTACAATAATTAAGTAAAAAAAGATATACTCCTCTCATAATTTTTTACGCAGAGTAAACAATGTCTAGAGCTGGACGTAGCGATGGTGACTTAACCAAGTCGAAAATTTTGGATGCAGCAGGTCGTTTAATTGCTCAGAATGGTTTTGCAAAAACCACCAGCAAAGCGATTGCGAAGCTTGCCGAAGTCGATTTGGCTGCCATTAACTATCACTTCGACGGTCGTGATGGTCTATATCGTGCCGTATTAGCCGAAGCACATACGCATTATATTGATGAAGAAAAGCTGTTGGCTTTATTAAACAGCTCCCGCACCCCAACTGAAAAACTAGAAGTTTTTTTTGAAACCCTGATCAGCAAATTGGTTGAAACGGATGTGTGGCACAGCAAAGTATTTATTCGTGAACTTTTTTCGCCCACCACACATTTATACGATTTTATGCAAACTGAGGGCGCAAGAAAATTTCTATTAATCAAAAAGATCATTAGCCAAGTCTCAGGTATTGATGAAAACCACCCTGCATTATTAGCCTGCGTTTTGAGCACAGTTGCACCGTGCATGATGCTGATTATCGCTGATTCAAACTTACCTGGGCCACTTAAAAATGTTTCGAAAGTTGAACCTGTGCTTTTGGTCAAACATCTCATGACCTTTTCAGTCGCAGGTTTAGCCGCCGCTAAACAACTTTATCTTTGATAAACCAACTGTCCTTGCTTATAAGTTGCAAGGACTTTGATGTCTTTGATTTTAGACGGTTCAATAGTGATTGGATTGGCGCTTAAAATAACAAAGTCACCGTATTTCCCTGTACTTAATGTGCCTTTAATATCTTCTTCAAAATACTGATATGCAGCCCAGTCTGTCATCGTTTTAAGTCCGATATACGGGCTGACTTTCTGCGCCTGACCCAAAACTTTGCCTGTTCGTGTAGTGCGATTAACCGTTGCATCCAGTACCATCATGCTTTTCGGTGGGATGACAGGAGCATCATGATGCTCGGTGAAAATCATGCCTTTTCTTAAAGCTGAACCTGTCGGTGAAATATGTTCAGCACGCTTTTCACCTAATGTTTGTGCCACATGCCAATCCCCCCAGTAGTAGGTATGCAAAGAAAAAAATGAGGGAATTAGGTGAAGCTGTTTCGCCCGATCCAGTTGATCTTCACGCATGGTTTGCGCATGAATAATCACATCACGTCGCTTTGAAGCATCATATTTCTTTTGCGCATTAGCAATCACATTGAGGTATTGATCAATCGCGGAATCACCATTGGCATGTGCCAAAATAGGCCATTGTTTCTCGAAAGCCAAATCAATCATTTGCTGAACTGTTTTTTGTTCTGGAAATGCAGGATAACCACGATAGTTTTTATCTTTCCCTTCGGGTGGAACCACATAAGGTTCGGTTAACCATGCTGTTTTACCTTGGGGTGAACCATCTAAGCTAATTTTCACGCCACCAATTCTAAAGTGATTCACATAATTTTTACTTACCCCTTTTTCAAGCATATATGCCTGTTCAGAACTAATATCGGGATAAGAGACAACATCAATCGCTAATTTGTTTTGATTGGCCAAACTACGCCAAAGCTCTGAAGTGCCACGATCAGCTCGTCCCTCTTGTACCGTGGTATAGCCATTTGCCATATAGGTCTGTACTGCAGTCAACGCCATCTGTTGCATGATTTCAGGCGGTACGGTTTTAAAAGCTTGCATCATTGCCTCAATCACGACACTTTCTTCCAGTACACCATTTGGAATATTTGTCCCGACCACGCGTCGAATCACCCCACCACTAGGATTGCTACTTTTTTCATTAATGCCTAACAATTCGAGTGCCTTGTGATTTGCAGAAGCCAAATGTCCTGATTGGTGCAAAATCAGCACGGGTTGAGTCGTTGAAATCTGATCTAAGTCCGAGGCTGTTGGATGGGCTTTCTCTTGTAGCTGGGCGTCATCATAACCATTGCCAATCATCCAACCAGAAGTGGCTTTTATAAACTGTGGATTCTGCTTTGCCCACGACTTCATTTCTTGAACCAATGTGGCAATACTGACCACCTTACCATCTGGTGGCGGATATAAATTAGCCACGGTTTGCTGCATACCTACAGAGTTTAAATGACTATGTGCATCAATAATGCCTGGTATGACTGTCTTGTGATTCAAATTCAGACGTTTCGCATGTGGCACAAGCTTTTCAGCCGTGGACAATGCGCCTGTATAACGGATCTTTCCATCTTGAATTAACATGGCATCGACATAGCTGGGCTGCATGCCTTGCATGGTTAAAATGGGGCCACCATAGACCAACAAGGCATTTTTCATTTGTTGTTGTGTATTTGAAACCGTGCTAGACGGACTGGATGTACAACCGCTTGTCAACAACACAGAGGAAGAAAGCACAGTTATGAGTGCAAAAGAAACTTTATTAAAAAACATGGGCTAAACACCTCATATCACTAAATATTATATTTTTACTCTGTACGAGCATTCCTTATATCTATAAAACTTGGATACATCACATCATTACTCTACCTTAGCACTTTAGGTCAGCGCTTGTCAGGCAGAATAAAGTGCTAGATATACAACAGATTATTGTAATAATTTTAAAATGTGCTGCAAACGGATGTGATCTATATTTTCTTTATACACCGCATAAATCGGTGCAATACACGGATTATTGGCCTTGAGCGCTTTATAAACAATCTGCTTATTCCAAAAGTCACGGATGGCTTCAGGCACGATGGATAAGCCAATTCCGGCAGCAATCAAATTTAAACTTGAAGTTAAACGTGGTGCTTCTTGTACGATTTTTGGACTAAAACCTGCTTGATAACAACTGGCCAAAATATTATCGAATAGATCTTGCCCAGCTAAACGTCGGTATAGCACAAAATCATGCGGTTCAAGATCCAGCAAATGAATCGGTTCGGCTTGCTCAGCCAAAGGATGATTGTTGGGTAGAGCCACAATGAGCGGCTCATCCAGTACATGCAAACTGGTTAAACCGAGGCCAATAGGTGCAGGTTTGCGTAAGAACACAATGTCATTTTTTTCATTGCTAATGGAATCAATCAGCGAGCTACTGCCATCTTCTTCCAAATGAATTGAAACACGTGGAAAAGTTTCCCGAAAGTTACGCAGCAACGCTGGTAAAAATGGATGCAAACCAACCGAGTTGGTAAAGCCAATATTAATCTGACCTTCGACCCCCAAAGAAATATCCTGCACACGTTTGGGAATTAACTGTGCATGCGCCAATATCGCAAGGGCTTCTTTGTACAAAACCTTACCTGCTTCTGTGACCTCAACACCACGCGGCAAACGCTTTAATAGCTGCGCATTCAGTTCTTCTTCCAAGCTTTTGATAATCCGTGTCAACGGTGGTTGTTGCATATTCAAACGAACAGCGGCATGCGAAATATTACTTTCTTCTACCACTGCAACAAATGCTCTGAGTTTATGGATATCAATCATGTCTGCCCCATCAAACATACTTTTTCAGTATATATAACGTCAAAAATAGCATTTTTCAATATATCTCTACAGGTTCATACTGAGCTCATTCAACAAAAGGTGAAAGACATGAACACTGAAGTGCTCCCTGCTGAACAAATAACCCACCCGACTTCTCGGGAACTATTTGCAGGCTTTATGAAGCTGGGACTCATGGGCTTTGGTGGTGTATTGCCACTTGCACACCAAATGGTTGTAGAAGACCAAAAATGGCTCAACACGGAAGAGTTCACACACTTATTGGGTGTCTGTCAAATCCTCCCTGGTGGAAACATCATCAATATGGCTGTTGCGATTGGCTATGAGTTTCAGGGTGTTAAAGGTGCGATTAGTGCCGTTCTCGGATTAATTTTTGCACCGACGGTGATTGTGATTTTGCTGTATGAACTTTATGCACAATTTCAAAGTATCCCATTGATTCAGCACATGATTCAGGGACTGGCAGCAGCAGCAGCCGGTTTATTGTTTGCCATGGGTTTAAAAATGTTGAAACCGATTCTGAAAAGTTACCTCACAATCTTTACTATCGCGCTAACCATCGTCTTTATGTTGATCATTAAAATTCCACTGGCACTGACTTTACTGATTTTAGTAGGCATCAATGTCGCGGTCTTAAGCTTGAAAAAAAGAGGAAAAAACGCATGATTTTACTCACCTTAGCCATCGTTTTTACCCAGCTTTCTATATTGGCCTTTGGTGGAGGCAATGCCATTTTGCCTGAGATGCAGCATCAAGTGGTTGAAGTGCATCGTTGGCTTACTGCTACAGAGTTCAGCACCATGTTTGCCATGGCTCAAGCGGCTCCTGGCCCCAATATGATGATTGTACCTTTGGTCGGCTGGCATGTGGCTGGGCCTGCTGGACTGTTCGTGACTTCACTGGCGAAGTTTGGTCCCTCTTCTGTACTGACTGTATTTGCACTCAAATTTTGGAATCAGTTTAAGGATCACCCACTACGTAGCATGTTTGAAAAGGCATTGAAACCCATTACCGTCGGCTTGGTTTTGGTTAGTGCCTATATTATTGCCGCTGCATCTGCTCAGAACTGGTTACTCATCGCAATCGTTATCGTCGCTACTGGTTTAAGCTTAGTTAAAAAACTTCATCCACTGTGGGTCATGCTCTTTGGGGCAGTATCAGGCGCACTGTTTTTATAAACAGTCTGTTCATTATAATCAGTATCCAATAACACATACTTTCTGTTTCACCGTTACTTTCAAATAAATAGTTTAAGCCTTGCATCTGAAAACCAAGATGCAAGGCTTTGCCATTTGAGTCAATAAACATGTGAAAAAATCAAGGGTTAGGAAATATTTCCACCCAATGCAGTGATTAATTGCGCTGTATTTTTTAATTGGATTTGTTGCAACTCTAATGTGCTCTGTTCAGCTTGTAGCCTTAAATTCTGCGCCGTGACCACTTCCAAATAACTGACTAAACCTGCGTTATAACGTCGCATCACCACTTGTTCATTTTCTTTGCTCAGTTGTAGCAACTGAGCTTGTTCCAATTGTTGTTGCTTCAAACTTGAAGTCTGCATTAAGGCATCATCGACTTCCTTCCAGCCCGTAAGTACAGCTTGCTTATAGGCTGCTAATTTTTCGTCATAGCTTGCCTGCGCTTGAGCAATTTCAGCTTGACGTTTTCCACCATCAAAAATAACCGAAGCCGCTTCTAATCCCGTAGACCATAAGTATGCAGGGGCTTGGAACAATTGGCCCAACACTTGACTATTTAAACTCGCATTAAGACTAATACTAAGATCTGGTAACCAAGCCGTTTGCGCTAAACCCAACTGCGCATGTGTGCTCGCAAGCTCCCGCTCTGCACGAATCACGTCGGGACGTTGCATGAGTAAACGACTGGGTAGCTGCGCAGGTACAGCAGGAATACTCAAACGTTGCTGACGTTTTGCCAATTGAAACTGAGCCACACTTTTACCCTGTAAGACTGACAGCACATTTTCCTGTAAATTGCGTTCCCGCTGCGTTTCGATTTGCTGTATTTGCACTTGTTTCAACTGCGTTTCTGCCTGTATTACATCTGCCCGCGCAATCATCCCTGCTGTATATTGGTTTTTTAAAATTTGCACCGAACGTAGGTAACTTTTTTGGGTCTGCTGTAATACATCAAGCTGCGCATCCAAAACACGAATGTTCCAATAAGCCTCAGTCGCCAATAACTGCTGATTTAACTTGACTGCGGCTAAGTCAGCCTGCACCGCTTCTAAATTTGCCTGTTGTTCCTCTATCGCTTTTGCTACACGTCCCCACACATCGGGAATCCAACTGGCCTGAACCCCTGTACTAAACTGGCTATTTGGAGAAACATGCTTTGCACCATTACGGTTGGCAGCGCCTTCTAAGCTTAGATTGACAGAACGACTGGCTTTTTGCTGCTCAAGTAAAGCATTGGCTTGTCTATAGCGTGCTTCGGCCTGTTTTAGATTTAAGTTTTCTGCATTTAACTGTTGCAACAGTTGACTTAAAATAGGGTCTTGATAAATGTCCCACCATGCAGCTGTCTTACCTTTTAACTTTGCGGTTTCTGTCCAATTAAGCACCGCATATTTGTATTGATCAGCCGCTTGAATCATCGGTGTTTTATATTCAGGAGGACGTACGACCGCCGTAGAACTACATGCAGTCAACAACAATACACAACTTAGGCTGAAGACATTTTTATAAACCAAACCTGACATTCTATTTTCCTATTTCTTTATCTATTTGCCTAAGCTTTGCAGCACAAATTTACGTTTAAATCTTGAACAAGATTCAGCCCATTTTTCAAAGAGCAAATACAAAACAGGCGTTGTATACAAAGTTAAAAGCTGTCCAAGCGCCAAACCACCCACAATGACCACACCCAAAGGTTGACGTAACTCTGCCCCTTCACCCCAACTACAAGCCAGCGGAATCGCACCTAATAATGCTGCAGTATTGGTCATTAAAATCGGACGAAAACGTAGAGCCGCAGCAGACAACACAGCTTGATATGCTGACTTTCCTGCACGCCGTTCATATAAAGTAAAATCAATCAATAAAATGGCATTTTTCACCACGATACCAATAAGTAAAAACATGCCCAATAATGCAATCAGGGTAAACTCAAAGTTAAATATCCATAAGGTCAACAGTGCACCCAAAGCCACAGCAGGTATAGTCGATAAAATCGTTAATGGATGCACCACACTTTCATAGGTCACCCCAAGCACGATATAAATCAGCACAATCACCGCAAGAATCAGTAAGGGGGTGCTTAATCCCGCTTGTAAACTTTCTGCCTCGACATCTTTATCTGTGGTCATAAAAACGTTGTTTGGCAACATCACTTCAGTGAGGACAGATCGGATCGCGGCATCAGCCTGTTCATAGCTATAGCCCTGTTTCACCACATAACCAATACCCATCGCGGCGTATTGATTACGTCGATACACCCGATCATTGGTAATTCCATAAGACCATGTCGCAAAGTTACGCAGTGGCACAGCCTGTCCATCTTTATTGGGAACCTGTACATTGGCTAAGGATTCAGGATGTTCCGTGAAGTGTTTATCTACTTCCATGACCACATGAAACTGTTGGGTCTGATCATAAATGGTTGAAATCTGGCGCTGTGAAAATGAGTTATTCAATACACTCGAAATGCTTTCAATATCAACGCCCAAACGACGTGCTGCTTCACGGTCTACATCTAGGGTGACATGCTGTGCACCTTCATCCCCCATGGTTTCCACCTCCTCAAGTTCAGGCAGTTTTTGCATGGCCTGTGCAACTTTCGGCACCCATTTGCGTAGCTGTGCAACCTCATCTGACTGTAGTAACAGCATATAATCTTGACCACTGCCACTTGAAAAAGGATCATCCAGTTCTAATTCCTGTTCCACACGTGCTGAGAAAATTGCTCCAGCCTGCCACGGCGCATTTTTTTTCATACGCTCGACAATGGCATGTGAGCTTTGCCCCTCACGTTCCGATTTGGGTTTTAAACTCACCATGAAAAAGGAATTGGTGGTTCCGCCTGCTCCCCCTGAAGTTCCAACCACATCTTTTACAGCAGGATCACTCAGCAAGCTTTGGCTAAAGGCTGCAATTTTGGGTTGCATAATTTGAAAAGAAAACCCGTCATCACCACGAATAAAAGCCTCAACTCGTCCTGTATCTTGCTCAGGCAATACTCGTTTAGGGAGGTGCTGATAGACATAGAATGAGGCCCCAATCGCACCTAGCCAAAATAAAATCACGACATAGCCATGTGCTAGCATCCATTTTAAAGATATTAAATAAGCATGATTGAACTGCTGCATGCAACGATGGCTAAATTGATATAAAGGCTGATGTTGGTCGCTCTCTAACGGTTTTAAACAACGTGCAGATAAGCTTGGTGTTAGTACCAAGGACACAAAAACGGATAACACTACAATAAAAACTAAGGTCAGTGAAAACTCACGGAACAGCCGCTCAATCACACCGCCCATAAACAGCACTGAAATGAAAATCACCACCAATGCCAAATTCATGGCCACTAAAGTCAGCCCCACCTCCTGAATCCCTTTAATGGCGGCCTGTACAGGAGAGTCTCCCTGCTCAATATGACGCTCAATATTTTCCAGCACTACAATCGCATCATCCACCACCAATCCAATAGCGACAATCACCGCCATAATGGAGAGGTTATTGAGCGAAAAACCTGCCAAATACACCAAACTACACGCCCCGACCAAAGTCACCAGCATGGCAATACTTGGTACAAGGGCGCTTTGTACACGCCCTAACATTAAAGCAACGACAATAATCACCAACAGCATGGAAAACAACAGCGTATCTCGGGCTTCCGCTAAGCCTGCGCGAATGATTTCAGAACCATCCATCACCGTAGTCAATTGTGCGTCTGCGGGTATGAGTGATTTTAGTTCAGGCAGTTTTTCTTTGATTTGATCAATGGTCGCAACAGTATTGGCATTGGGTTGACGGCTGATTTTGATAATCACCGCGGGTTTACCATTATGAAAACCACTGACATAGCGGTTTTCAACAGAATCTTGCACCTCAGCCACATCTTTTAAACGCACAATTGCTTGAGCATTACGATGAATCACCAAGTTGGCAAAATCTTGCGCTTGTTTTAAATCATTCGACAGTGCAACTTGCCAACGAAGTTGATCGCTTTCAACCACACCTAAAGCTTGTACCGTATTACTTTTTTCAATTGCGGTACGGACTTGTTCCAATGAAACACCCTGTGCAATGAGTGCATTCGGATTTAAGGTGATCCGCACCGCAGGCATAGACGCGCCATCAATTTCAACCTCACCAACTCCACTTATCTGCGCAAGATTGGGCTGGAGTTGATTGCTGGCAATTTCATATAATTTACCCGCAGATAAATGCTCTGAACTGAATGCCAAATAAAAAATTGGGCTTTGGCTGGGATTAACCTTGAAATATTCAGGTGGGCTAGGCATCCCTGATGGAAGTTGCGACATTGCAGCATTAATCGCAGCCTGTACTTCTCTCGCGGCTTCATTAATGTCCGTATCTAAGTCAAAGTGCAAAGTGACTTGCGTTGCGTTTTGACTACTGGAAGAGTTAATTGCTTTTACCCCAGAAACGCCCATCATGGCCCGTTCTAAAGGTGTTGCAACGGTTGCCGACATACTTTCAGGACTTGCTCCAGGTAAACTGGCCCGCACCACAATGGTCGGAATATCTGCCTGAGGTAAGGACGCCACGGGTAAGCGGAAATACGCCAATACACCAAGCAACACAATTGCAATGCCCAATAACACACTGGCAACAGGACGATGAACCAAAGCAGAGAGCAGTTTCAAGACTCGCTCCTTGTTTCATCAAATTCAGCGAAAGGCAGCTTTGGTTTTTGAAAAGCATGCTGTAAACGGTCAAAAAACAAATAGACCACAGGCGTGGTAAATAAGGTCAGCACCTGACTTAAAATCAAACCACCAACCATGACAATCCCCAGAGGCTGGCGTAATTCAGCCCCTGAACCAGATGCCAACATGAGTGGAATTGCACCGACCAATGCCGCCAATGTCGTCATTAAAATGGGGCGGAATCGCATCAACGCTGCCTGATAAATCGCTTGCTGAGGTGAAAGACCCTCTTGGCGCTGCGCTGCCAAAGCAAAGTCCACCATCATGATGCCGTTTTTCTTCACCAAACCGATCAATAAAATAATGCCGATTAAAGCAATCATATCGAGTGGTCGACCTACCATAAACAGCGCCAGTAAAGCACCAATTGCAGCAGACGGTAAGGTTGAAAGAATGGTGATGGGATGAATAAAACTCTCATACAGCATCCCAAGCACGATATACATGGTCACAATCGCTGCAATCACCAACCAAAAGGTATGCTGTTGCGAGTTTTCAAATGCAGCAGCCGCCCCTTGTAGCTGAAGCTTAACTTCAGCAGGTAAATTGAGCTGCTGTTCCACACGTTGAATGGCTTGGATGGCATCTCCCAAAGCGACGCCTGTTGCAAGGTTGAAAGAGATACCGTTGGCAGGAAATTGAGCTTGCTGCTGTAAAATAATTGGGACACGTTTTTGCACAATACTGGCCACAGAACTGAGTAAAATCGGCTCTCCGCTGGCATTATGGATATAGCTTTGTTCTAAAGCTTGTATACCTTGAGTTAATTCTGGCGCCAGCTCGAGCACAATGCGGTACTGATTCGACTGGGTATATAAAGTTGCAATTTGTCGCTGTGCAAATAGATTTTGCAAAGCCAAACTAATGTCTTCTACTGTTAAGCCGAATCTCGCTGCTGCATCTCGATTGACATCAATATACGCCTGTAAACCTTGCCCAGCATTTTCACTGCTCACTTATGCAAACTCAGGTTGTTGGCGTAAAGCATCTACCAAGACAGGTGTCCATAGCGCTAAATCTGTGTTTTTTGCTGCTGTCAAACTGAGCTGATATTGAGTTCGACTAATTTTATCTTCAATACTTAACTCCTGCACAGGTTGCATCCAAGCTTGAATACCCTGAACATGAACCAACTCTTCACGCAGACGTGCCATCACTTGATCTGCACCCGCTCGTTCTGCATGGGACTTTAAGTTAATAAGAATTCGGCCATTACTGAGTTTCGGGTTATTGGCATCAATACCAATAAATGAAGACAGGCTTTCAACAGCGGGATCTTTTAAAATTTTAGCCGCTAGTGCTTGCTGGCGCTCACTCATGGCTTGAAATGAAATATCGTCTGGGGCTTCGGTCACTACTTGGATAACGCCACTGTCCTGCACAGGGAAAAAGCCTTTCGGAATCATCCAATACAAGAACCCTGCGAATAACACTGTACTGAGCATAACTGTCAGTGTCAGGGTTTGATGCCGAAATACCCATTGCAAAGCTTTTCCATACTGCTGAATAATGCCATCTAGACTCCATCTATTCGCTGAAGTTTGATGCTCTGCTTCTTTTAGTGAAGCTTTGCCTTTGAGCAAATAAGCACACATCATTGGCGTTAAGGTTAAAGAGACCACTAGAGAAATCGCAATTGCAGCCGCCAAAGTCACTGCAAACTCATGGAATAATCGACCTACTACATCGCCCATAAACAACAGTGGAATGAGAACTGCAATCAATGAAATGGTTAAAGAAATGAGCGTAAAACCAATTTCCTTCGACCCTTTGAATGCCGCTTGCATCAGGCTTTCACCCGCTTCACGATGTCGTGCAATATTTTCCAACATCACAATCGCATCATCCACTACAAAGCCTGTAGCAATGGTCAGCGCCATTAAAGTCAGGTTGTTGACTGAAAAACCTAAAAAATACATCAGTACAAACGTACCAATGATTGAAAGTGGAACGGCAATACTCGGAATAATGGTGGCAGATAAATTTCTCAAAAAGAGAAAAGTCACCATGACGACTAAACAGACTGCAAAAACCAATTCCTTTTGTACATCGTGGATTGAACTACGAATACTCTCGGTACGATCGGTCAGTACACGAATTTTGACGTTTTCGGGCAGGTTCTTTTGCAGCTCAGGCAACAACTGCTTAATCTGATCGGCCACTTGAATCACGTTGGCATTCGGTTGGCGCTGTACATTCACCAAAATGGCGGCTTGACTGTCTGCCCATGCCGCCATATAGCGGTCTTCACTGCCTTCAATCACCTGTGCCACATCTTTTAATCGAATTGGGGCACCGTTATTCCAGCGTAAAATAAGGCTTTCATAGTCTCCAATTGAACGACTTTGATCATTGGCATCCAGCATCGTACTGCGATATGGCCCATCAAAACTGCCTTTGGGTTGACTGGCATTGGCGGCATTAATTGCCGTGCGGACATCTTCGGCACTTATTTTATAAGCGGCAAGTGCAGCAGGATTCATTTGCACCCGTATTGCTGGTCGTTGCCCACCAGCAAGGCTCACCATACCCACACCCGTCAGTTGTGACAGCTTTTGTGCCACCCGAGTATCCACCATGTCATAAACCGTGGTGAGGGGTAAAGTTTCTGAACTAATTGCTAAGGTAATGACAGGCACATCGGCCGGATTGACCTTTCGATATACAGGTGGTGTTGGCAAATCACTTGGCAATTTACTGCTGGCAGTGCTGAGTGCAGATTGTACTTCTTGCTCTACTACACCCAGTTCAGCACTTAACTCAAACTGTAAGGTAATGACAGATGCCCCGACAGAACTCTGCGAAGACATTTGTTTTAAGCCCGCAATTTTGCCCATTTCCCGTTCAAGCGGTGCGGTGATAGTCCGTTGTACCGTGTCAGGGTTTGCCCCAGGCTGAAAGGTATAGACCTGAATAATGGGATAGTCGACCTGTGGTAGGGCTGATACGGGTAAAAGTCGCCAAACCAATAGTCCACTAAACAGCAATGCCAACATCAACAACGTGGTTGCGACTGGACGGACAATAAAGAACTTTGAAATATTCATGTCTTATCCAACAGCAGGTTTTGATGTGGCCATCGCTTGAGGTTGATCCGAGACAATTTGAACTTCTTTGCCTTCTGCAAGACGATCAATCCCTTCTAAAACCACCTGCTCCGTTCCGTTTAAGCCTGTTAAAACTTGAATCTGACCGTTAGAACTTAAACCCAAAGTGAGCATACGAATTTCTGCTTTTTTCTTCGGATTAACGATATACACATAAGTCCCTTTGGCCCCATGTTGCACGGCGTCACTTGGAATGCTGACAGCGTTTCGAATAGTGTGTGCATTTAAACGAACATTGACAAACTGATTGGGAAATAAGACATCATCACGATTATCAAAAATGGCTTTAATCTTTAATGTGCCAGTATTGGCATCAATCTGGTTATCCAACGCCTGTACATGACCAACCGCAAGCTGCTTTTGTTCTGCTTTATCCCATGCCTTGACTGGGACTTGATGTCCCTGTTTCATGTTGTTACGCAAATGAGCCAAATCATGTTCAGCCACTGAAAACTGTACATAAATAGGATGAACTTGAGTGATGCTGACCAAACCTGTCGTGTCATTGGCCTGTATTAAATTACCTGCATCTTTCTGCTGAAAACCAACTCGACCATTAATCGGCGAATAAATTTTGGTATAAGACAATTGTAATTTGGCTGCATCAACCTCAGCTTGATTGGCCTGTATTTGCCCTTTCAACTGATTGACTAAAGCTTGCTGTTGCTCTACTTGTTGTTTAGCAATTGAGTCTTGCTTAAAAAGCAGTTGATAACGTGCTAACTCCGTTCCTGCATTTCGGAGTTGCGCTAAGTTTTGCTGTTGTGTGCCTTCTGCCTGTGCCAAAGCCACTTGAAATGGTGCAGGGTCAACTTGAGCAAGAAGTTGTCCTTTTTGAACCGTCTGACCTTCTTTAAAATAAATCTGCTTGAGAACACCAGAAACCTGAGTTTGCACATTCACTGTATGGGTCGGAACAACTGTACCGATGGCTTTAATTTCCACCTGCAAGTCTTGTCGCTGTACAGACACGATACGTACAGGCACAGGTTTATCCCATTGACTATATTCTTCGCTAGGCTGCGACATAGTATTTTTCCAATACAGCCCTCCCATGCCTAACAACAAAATGACAATAATCAATCCAATATAATATGTTCGACGATGAAGAAAATGCTTTGCTGGGTCGTTATTGTTCAATGGCTCACTCATTACATTTCCTATTCATTACAAAAAATTCTCGCCCAACACGTACTGTTCAAAACGATAAGACCCATACAATTTTTTAAAATTTGATCAAATTAAGTATTTAAAAAATTGACACTTCTTATTACAAATCACGCATATCTATTTATAAGACGGATGAAAACCTAAAAAAGCTCACAACAAATGTTGCGTTTTGTAATTGCATTTAATAATGATTATCATTAATATTCAACCATTCATTTACTTATTCCACTTTTACTGCTGAGATTCAGGATATTTTTCTAGGGTCATGAGTTGAAAATATGAACTTAAATGTCCAAAAAAAAATGTGGTTTAGCCAGATATACAGCACACACCAAACCACGCTGTTGTCATGGTTTAAACATAAATTGCAACATCATCATCAGTCTGAAGACCTGAGTCAGGAGGTGTTTTATCGTGCACTTAAAAGTGAATACTGTTTTGAAAAAATTAAAGAGCCTCAAGCATGGCTCATGGGTATTGCAAAACATGTGATTATTGATCACTGGCGACATCAACATGTTGAAAGGTTGTATTTAGATGCTTTGGCTCAGTTACCTGAAAACTACTACCCTTCGGCTGAGCATGAGGTGTGCATTCGAGAAACGCTTTATCAAGTACATCGCATGCTTGAGAAGCTACCGACGCGTACAGCACAGGTCTTTCTAATGTCCCAGTTAGATGGTCTCACCTATCGGGTGATTAGTGAGAAATTGAATATTTCTGAAGCAACGGTAAAAAGAGATATGAAACAGGCTTTTTTAGCTTGTATAAGTCTTTATAATCCTGTTGATTAATTCATCTTATTATAACACTTATGCCACAGCACTCTTCTTTACCTAATCATATCCTAGATGAAGCAGCCGATTGGCTAGTACTGATTCATTCTGGAGAGGTAACCGAGGAACAACGAGAGCAATTTGAGCAGTGGAAGTCAAAAAATAAAGAACATGCTTTGGCTATTTCACAGATTGAACGTTTTACACAAGGATTGTCTGATTTACCCAATTCTTTCCAACCAGATACCTTAGTTAAGTCTAAACATACATTTAGCACCTCTTTAAAGCACAATATGCTGTTTGGATTATCAGGGTTCTGCATTATTGGCTTAAGTCTTTATTGTATCCCTTGGGCAAAGCTACAAGCTGATTACCATAGCCAAGTGGGTGAAATTAAAACTGTGCCTTTAGCGGATGGCACAGAATTGATTTTAGCCAGTAATAGTTATGTCAATATCGACTTTTCAAAACAAACCAGACAAGTTGAATTGGTTGAAGGTGAGATTTATATTCAGACGGCAAAAGATCCGAAGCATCGCCCATTTATAGTCACGACCAAAGATGGAAAGATTGAAGCCTTAGGTACACAGTTTACAGTTCGCCAAGAAGACGAATATCGCACTAAAGTCAAAGTTTATGAACATGCGGTAGCCTTATATCCTGCCAAAACAGATACACGCAAACTTTTACAACAAGGCCAACGTACCAGTTTTGATGCCGATACAATTTCAGCCATCAATCCACTGAAAAATGAGCAACCGTATTGGACGCAACATCTACTGGTTGTGGAGCAATGGCCACTTAAAAAAGTACTAGATGAATTGTACCGTTATCAAAATGGAACCTATTTTCTCGCTCCTGAGCTTGAAAATGTGCATGTTTCAGGCGTATTTTCATTAAAAAACCCAAAACAAAGCCTAGAGAACTTGGCCTATACCCATCAGCTTGAGCTGGATTATTACAGTTCATATCTATTAAAAATAAAAAAAAGATAAAAATATGACCCTTTTTTTGAGCTGACTCGACTTATACAGAAATACACTCCTAGTCGAGAACACCGCATGAAGGATTATCAGGCAAAAAGTAGATTAGCAATGGCTATTCGGGCAGTTTTATGGGGCATGCCACTAATGGCAGGAAGCCTTACCACTACTGCTATTTATGCTGCCACAACTTATCCTGTGAATATTACAAAACTCCCTTTGGATCAGGCATTGAAGCAACTCGCAATCCAAACGGGTACCACGATCAGCTATGACGCAAAGACACTCTCAAATTTGCAAGCCAAAGCACTAAAAGGTAATTATGCAGTAGATGAGGCTCTGGCTGTATTATTACAGCCTTATGCTTTGGTTGCAGTAAAAGTAAATCATGGTGGTTACAGCATTCAAGCGAAACAACGAGTTCAAGCTGAAACACGAGATGTTCAACTCGAAGCTATTCATAGCCAAGCCAATAAAAATGCTCAAAGTAGTCAGGCGACGAATCCAGATGGATCAGCTCAACTTGCAACTATTTCCCTTAAAGCAGATCAAGGCAATAATTTAACAACCGAAGGTTCTGGCCTTTATACAGCCAAAGCAACCACTGCATCTACAGGTTTAGCACTATCACTAAAAGAAACGCCACAATTAGTGAGTGTCATTACCCGCCAACAAATGGAAGATCAAAACCTGACGCAACTGACCGATGTTGTTTCACAAGCCGCAGGTTTAACCATTAGCCAAAATGGTAATATCGGCAGTGATAACTCACCTATTTATGCACGCGGTCAAACAGTTGATAACTATTTGCTTGATGGCGTAAAGCTGATGAGTTCATATACCAGTATCTTTCAAAGCCAAGACACTGCTTTATTTGACCGTGTTGAAGTGGTCCGTGGCGCCAATGGTTTAATGACGGGTGCAGGCTCTGCCAGTGCCAGTATTAATATGGTGCGGAAAAAACCTTTGCAAGATTTCAAAGCTTCCGTCAGCACCAGTGCAGGTTCTTGGGACACCTATCGTACCGATATTGATGTCTCTACACCATTAAACCAAGCAGGCACGATCCGTGGACGTACTGTTCTAGCCTACCAAACGGGCGATTCTTATATTGACCGTTATAGTGAGGAACGTAAAATTGCCTATGGAGTGGTTGAAGCAGACCTTACAGAAAAAACCAAAGCCAGTTTAGGGGTCAGCTACCAACAAATAGATATTTCAGGCATTGCTCGTGGTGGTTTACCTTCATTTTATACCGATGGTAGTCTCATCAACTGGTCACGTTCAGATTCAAATGCTGCAAGTTGGAGTAGTTCTGACCGAACAACAACTGCATATTTTGCAGATATTGAGCACCAATTTAACGAACGTTGGAAACTGAAAGGCACTGCATCTCGAACAATTACCGCTTCTGATGAAATTGTCGGTTATGGGTACTCACGCTCAGGAATTAATAAAGAAACAGGGGCTGGTACTTTACTTTATGGATCTCATTGGGACTATGAACCAACTCAGGACTTATTTAACTTAACCTTAAATGGTTCATTTGACTTACTCAACCAAACCCATGATGTGGTTTTAGGTACAACCTATGCCAGAAGTAAAAATAAACGCCCAACCTATTCGGGTTGGAGTGTAAATACTTTAGATAATATTTTCGAGTGGGATGGAAATACACCTACACGCCCTGAAATGCCAATTGGCGGCTGGTACAGCAATGATGAGAAAAGCCTATCTGTATTTGGTGCAGTACGTCTAAAACTAGCAGATCCCCTAGCTGTGATTTTAGGAACACGTGTTGAAAATTGGCAACGTACAGATAATGAGTACACGTACTCAAGTCAAACTCTGGATGCTTCAAAACGCGAAGAAAAAGGTAAAGTCATTCCTTATGTGGGCATTACTTATGATTTCACAGAGCAATGGACAGGTTATGCAAGTTATACCAATATTTTCTTACCACAAGACAAGAAATCAGTCTCAGGTGGCTATGTTGATCCACTGGTAGGAAATAGTACGGAACTCGGTATTAAGGGTGAATTCTTTGATAACCAATTAAACATTGGTGCCGCACTCTATCAAACCCAAGAAGATAATAAAGCCATTGCTTTAGATGAACCAGATTCAGATGGCAATACGGTTTACCGTACCGAATCTGGCACAAAAAGTCGTGGTTTTGAAATAGAAGGCACAGGCAAGTTAACAGATACATGGCAAGTTTCTGCAAGTTTTTCACGAAATATCTCTCAGGACAAAGATGGTAATAATTTAAATACCAACATTCCAAATAATACCGCTAAATTATTTAGCACTTATACTCTGCCTTATTTCAATGAAGCATTAACTGTTGGTGGTGGACTACGCTGGCAAAGTGAGATTTATCAAGATAATGGGCCAAACGGTACTCGTTTCACACAAGACAGCTATGCATTGGTTGACTTGATGGCGCGTTATAAGATCAATGAAAACCTACTGCTGAACTTCAATTTAAATAACTTATTTAATGAAAAATATCATCTATCAACCACCAACAGCTATTATGGTGCACCTACCAACTTTAGAGTAGGTCTGAAATACGACTGGTAAACTTAAATCTAAGAAATAAGTTTATATCAATCTTTCACTGATCATTGAGTTGTATATCTGCGGCATTATTTTTGTATGAAAGTAATGCCGCTTTTTTATGTATTATTTTTCTCTCATGAAACGCGTCAGCTAGACAAAACGTTATCTCTTGTTCAAAAGTGCCTTCAAATGTTGTTGTACTGCAGGCCATTCAGTTTTTAAAATACTGTACACATACGTATCTCTTAAAATATCGTTTTGTACAATTTGATGACTTCTAAGCACCCCATCTAATTTTGCCCCCAAACGCTCAATTGCCGTCCGACTTTTAAAATTAAAAGAGGATGTACGGAACTCAACCGCAATACAATTCAAAATATCAAATGCATGCGTAAGCAACAGATTTTTACACTCCGTATTGACATAACTGCGCTGCGCGGACTGGCTATACCATGTTGAGCCAATTTCAACACGGCGGTGCTCGGCTTCTATATTCATAAAAGTCGTCATCCCTAACAGCCTCCCACTGTCTCGTTCTTCCACCGTAAATGGCAACATACTCCCCAACTGCTGTAAATCTAGGCGGCGTTGAATTTCAGCAGTCATCTGCTCAGGTGAAGGAATGCGGGTATACCATAGTTTCCATAGCTCGCCATCACGCACTGCATCACACAGTGCTGGTGCATGTTCCAACTTAAGCGGTTTTAATGTAATTCGTTCACCCTGTAAAACTACAGGTTTGAAGCACTGCATGGCTCACTCCTTATATTTCAATTATTTAACTCAGCTCAAAATATTGTTATATGGACGTATTTTTTGCTGCTGCAATCAGATGCATCGCGTCTGCAATCTCAACCTGCCCGGTTTCTTTCAGTGCATTTGCCACACCTAGAACATCTCGCTGATCTTTGTTTTGCCCAAGTTTCAATTTGCCCTGCAAACGCGTAATTTCAATTTCAATCCCTACAATTGCTTTTAACATGGGTTCAAGATAATCCTTAGGTGCATCCGACATTTTCCATGGCTCTGGCTGTGTTGCTTCATGAGTTCGTGTCAAACGTGCCACCACACCACGCACATAACGCTCATCATCTCGAATAGTTACTCGACCATAAGCATGTACCACTCGATAGTTCCATGTCGGCACTTGCTGATGATGCTCTTGTTTGCTGGGATACCACTGCGGTGAGATATAAGCATCTCCCGCTCGAAAGACCACCATCACTTCATCCCCATTATTCACATCCTGCCAAACAAGATTATGTCGAGAAACATGAGCATGTAACATCCCAAGTTCAGTATGATCGACTTGTAACTCAAAAGGTAAATGGTTTGCATCTAAACCACTTCGTCCATGGGTAAACAAAATACCCAATGGATAATTCTGTATGAGCTGATGTAGCTCTTCAACTTGGGTTACTTCAAATTCTGCAGGGATATACACAGCTTTGCCTCCTTGAGCTCATTATTGCTGTATTTGTTGTTGTAAATTCTCTGGTTTAATTGGATTATTCAAAAGTACCAGTATGTATTACTTTGAGTAGACCAGAATTATGGCAAGAATGGCAAAAGTCGTAGAACTTCCCTCTATCACAAAGCTTAATAAAATACAGGGAAAAATAGCCGCCCAACTCATTCAAGCCTTACGACAAGCAGTACAAAATGGCGATTTACAAGCGGGCGACCCTTTACCCTCGTCACGTGAATTGGCGATCACATTAAGTGTCTCACGGGGCACCATAATTGAAGTATATGATCAGCTCTTGGCTGAGGGCGTTTTAGAAGCACGTGCGCGTCAAGGCACTTTTGTTTCAGATAACTTGGCACGTTCAAAGCGTCAGCAAACTCAAGAGCGGAGAAATACTGATCCTACTCACGTTCAGCTAACACCCGCAGCTCAGGCCTATGCTGAAGTATTGAAAGAATTTAAACCGCTTCCTCATCTTCCTTTTGCAGTCTCTGTACCTGTTGGACGCACCCAACCAAATGATATTTGGAGAAAATTTGGCAATCGCTACCGCGCACGGGGCGTCGCAGCACCCTCTGGGTATGATGACCCACAAGGTGTATTTTCCTTACGTGTTGCGATTGCCGACTATGTACGACGCTCTCGTTCTGTACACTGTGAAGCTGAACAAATAGTCATTACTAGTGGCATCCAACAGGCACTCTATATCTGTAGTCAGATTCTATTTAAAGCACAAGATCAAGTCTGGGTCGAAGACCCTGCTTATCGAGGGACAACTGCCCTATTAGAAAACTCAATACAACCCTTACATATTGTTCGTGTGCCCGTAGATGAAGAAGGAATTCAAGTCGATACAGGTATAAACCTCGCGCCAAATGCCCGTGCAGCCTTTGTCACCCCATCTCACCAATATCCAATTGGGATGCCCATGAGTTTAGCCAGAAGAACCGCATTACTCGCTTGGGCCAAACAGAAAAGCGCTTGGATTATTGAGGATGATTATGACAGTGAACTGCGCTACAGTGGCCAGCCTTTTCCAGCCTTGCAAGGGTTAGCACCTGAACAAGTCATCTATTTAGGGACATTTAGCAAAGTACTGTTTCCATCACTGCGACTCGGCTATGCCGTACTGCCCAAAGCTTTGGTGTCCCCTTTTTGTGGATTACGTGTTCTGATCGACCGTCATCCTCCCTCTGCTGATCAGCATGTTCTGGCTGCCTTTATTCAAGAAGGTTATTTAGAACGTCACATTCGACGGATTCGCAATGTCTATGCTGAGAACCGTCGATATTTGATTGGCATGATTGAGCGTTATATTCCAAAACACTTAGGTTATTTACAAGCTGGAGATCAAGGTATGCATATGGTGCTATGGCTTGCAGATTACATGGATGATCGGGAAATCGCTCAAGCGGTACTAGATGCTGGTATTGCAATTAAAGCGGTTTCCCCGACCTTTTCGTTGGAACGTAAACGCTCTGGATTAGTGCTTGGTTTAGGAGATTTTGATCAGGATCAGATAAAAATAGCTATCCAAACTGTAGCAATTATTTTGAAATCTCATGCCAAACCGAACCAAATTGAAAGAAGTTAAATTAATATTTATTTCACGTGATATATCATTATATTGCGTATAATACACATGAAATGGCATTCGGAGATAAAGCTACATTGTCGATAAAATGAAGCACTGTCCCCTAAACAAAACTGCTCCATTCAGCGAATAGGTAAAAGATACAAACGAAATGAATTCAAAAAAAGCAACATTGATTGGTCTAGGTGCGATTTTATTATGGAGTTTAATTGTTGCCCTGATTAAAGAAGTAAGCCATGCTTTTGGCGCTGTTGGTGGAGCCGCTCTTATTTATTCATTGGCTTCTGTTTTTTTGCTGCTCTCCTTTGGTTGGACTCGGTTAAAAGAATTTCCTCTTCCCTATCTAGTTTGGGGCAGTTTGCTGTTTGTCTCTTATGAAATTTGCCTTGCCCTGTCCATTGGTTACTCAACCAGTAGTCGACAAGCCATTGAAGTTGGTATGGTGAACTACCTGTGGCCGACCTTTACCATTATCTTTGCGATTGTATTTAATAAACAAAAAGCCAATTTTCTCATCGTACCCGGCTTTTTTATCTCGCTAATAGGAATTTGTTGGGTATTAGGCGGTGATCAAGGATTAAGCCTTGAGGGCATGCTAAGCAATGTTCAAAATAACCCTCTAAGTTATGGCTTAGCATTACTCGGCACCGTACTTTGGGCGTCTTATTGCACCATCACCGCAAAAATGGCAAATGGTAAAAATGGGGTGACGCTCTTTTTCATTTTAGTTTCAATTGTGCTGTGGGTTAAATGGTTGTTGTTAGGTGAAGGCACTTTGAATTTTGAACTGCAACCCACCATTTATTTAGTCCTTGCAGCCTTTGCGATGGGTATGGGCTATGGTGCATGGAATATTGGTATATTGCATGGCAATGTCACCCTATTGGCTGCTGCGTCGTATTTTATTCCTGTATTTTCCGCTGTAGTTTCCGCTGTCATTTTAAGTACGCATTTAACTTTCAGTTTTTGGCAAGGTGCTTTGATGGTCTGTCTCGGCGCTTTATTGTGTTGGGTTTCAACCAAAACCAAAGCTTAAATGATTCAAAACAGAGTCTATTTCAGGAAAATTTTCAGCTCTAACGCTTATCCTTAAAACCCGTAACTTAATAAAAAAGCCAACGTATGCAATATCATCGTTGGCTTTAATTACTTTAAACCAGTTGGGTGGATATTAGCGTTCACGCAGTGCTTCTTTGGCTTTGTTAAACGGTTTAATTAAATAGTCCAGCACCGTCTTGTGCCCTGTTTTAATATCTACGACTGCCACCATACCTGGTGTAATGTTAAATTGTTTACCCTGCTTATTCATCAATTTATTGGAGCCTGCGTTTTACACTCATCTTAGTATTCCATAAATATTCCTCAGATTGGTCATATTACAATCTGTAGAAAACCAAAATAATTGAGTAAACAACGAATACACTCATTCATACTCAAGAATTGAGACGATGCCTCTTTATATTAGGGGTATTTTACCCCCCTATCGTTTGCAACTCATCAAAACTTCGATGATTTAAACAGCTGATAATTGAACACAGAAATCTTTAGAATTTATAGCAAATTGGACTTTATATAATATTGTTTCTATATGCTCATCTGTCGTATAGGCTCCAAAGCTAAAGCGCACCGTATGTGCAGCCAGTTCCTCATTCAGTCCTAAAGCATTTAATACATGAGACTGAGTTGCATGATGTGAATTACAGGCCGATCCACTCGAAACCGCAGCAACCTGTTTAACCGCCGAAAGAATAGAATTTGCCTGCTCACATAAAAAACTGACATTCAAATAATTGGCAACATGTTTGTTCGGATGACCATTAAGTTTCACAGGAGTTAAAGCCTGTAAACTCGTTAAAAATTGATTCCTTAATTTTTGAATACGTTGTTGTTCTTCAACTAAGTTTATTTTAGCCAGTCTACAGGCTTCCCCCATCCCAACAATTTGATGTGTCGCTAAAGTTCCTGAACGCAAACCCTGTTCATGCCCACCGCCATGAATTTGAGTCTTGATTTGTTTTTGAATGCCTTGACGCACATAGAGCGCACCAATGCCTTTGGGGCCATATATTTTGTGGGCGGATAGGCTGAGTAAATCAATATGCATCTCATGAACATCAATCTCTGTCTTTCCTACAGCTTGTGCCGCATCAACATGAAATAAAATTTGATGCTGATGCGCCAATAGTCCAATGGCTTGAATATCGGTTAATGTACCAATTTCGTTATTGACCATCATCAGCGAAATTAAAACCGTATTGGGTTGAATAGCATGTTCTACCTGTTCTGGGTGAATCACGCCTGTACCTAATTCAGGTTGTAAATAAGTCACCTGAAAACCGAGACTTTCTAGCTCTGCACAGGTATCTAAAACGGCCTTATGCTCTATTTTGCTGGTAATAATGTGTTTATTTTGATTTTTATAACAATCTAAAGTACCTTTGATCGCGAGGTTATTTGACTCTGTTGCACCAGAAGTCCAAATAATTTCTTGCGGATTGGCACGAATTAAATCAGCCACATGCTGCCTAGATGTGGCGATATGTTTTGCAGCATCCCAACCATAATGATGCGATTGTGAAGCAGGATTTCCAAAATCACCTTCTACAGACAAACATCGAATCATTGCTTGAGAGATTTCAGGGAGAATAGGTGTTGTTGCTGCATAATCCAAATAAATTAATCTGCTCATTTTAATCACTATTAAAAATAAATTTAGAATGATTATAAAGGATGAAATTTATTCTATTTATATGGATTTAATCATACCTTATCAACAATATTAAGCTTATAAAAAAATCGTCAGCTCTAGCATTCACTAACGATTTTAATATGGCTTTGTTGCATAAACATTCAAAAGCTGAGTTCTCCCCAATCCATTCAAATTTAAGACACAACTTGGGTGCGAGGTCTACCTAATTCCGTAAATCTATTCAGAACTGCCACACGCGCATGAATT
>NZ_BKFU01000034.1:0-36577 GCF_008980265.1 Acinetobacter sp. TUM15064
AGTAGAAAAATCTAAAAATAATTTTTTTAAATAAAAAATAAACAGTTACACAAATGATGTTTTATCAAACAGTCAACTATTCTTAAAGAGCAATAGACAAATAAGAGACTTAGTCATCGTCCAAATTCCAGCACAATAGCAACATCAAACATGATCAGATCAGTCTGGATGCTGCTGTTTTTCAAAATGCTCAATATTTCGCTCGAGTTGTTTTTTATTTTGCTGTTGTTTATATAAATGCAGAGTGCCTTCAATAATCAGCAACAAAACAGCAAACCAGATAGGAATATAGGTGAACCACTCACCCGCCTCAACACGCTCACCCATCGTAATGGATGCACCAGCTAACAGCACTGGTTCTAAATAACTCAGCAAACCAAAAATCACAAAAGGTAAATAACGACTTGCTAAAATATAACTTCCCAAGCCCATCGCACTTAGAAAACCTAAACCAATGACAGCAAGAATAAGATGCGGAAACTGCTGCATCAACATTAAACTATCACTCTGTACAAATCCTAAATAAAATGCGACAGGGAGAATTAAACACAGATCCCACCAGAAGCCCCCCAAATGATCTGTTTTACAAACACGGCGCAAGAAGAAATACAAAGGATAAGCCACAGCAACATAGACTGTTTCCCATGCCATACTGCCAATACGCCAAATTTCATGTCCAACCCCAAGCACAGCAAAAGCGACCGCAACCATTTGCCAGCGGGATAGCTTTTCCTTGTAAAGGATGCAACCAACCAATACCATGACCAAAGGCAGTAAAAAATAGCCGAGGGACACTTGTAAGCCACGACCATTCATCGGCCCCCATAAAAACAGCCATAGTTGGGTCGTACATAAAAATGAACTGAATAATAACCATGCAATCATCCATGGTTGTTTAAAAATACGCTTAAATAACTCAATGATCAGTTTTAAGTCACCACTCCACCACATAAATGCCGTTAAAAAAGGAAGTGTGGCAAACATACGCCAAGCAAAGGTTTGCTCACTATCTAAAGGTTTTAGAAAAAAGGTATAAAAATATAACACCCCAAAAGTGACGGATGCTAAAACTGATAATGCAACACCTTTATACATCCTTCACTCCATATACATTGTGGGCAACTTTAAATTCGACCAATTATAAAGCTTTCATCCAAATAAAGCTTTATTATTCAAGTTTTAATAGGCTTAAAATAATGCCTAGAAATAAAAAAGCCATGCTTCCGCATGGCTTAGACAATACTATCAATTTTACTTTGGCAGTTGTTTGGTATGGATTAAATCATTTAAGTCGTAGCCTACCGACTTAGCATATTCCAAGTATTCATTAATAACTTTAGGATCTGCTTGCGGTGTACGAGAAAGCACCCACATATATTTGCGGCGTGGCTCACCTACAAGCACTGTTTGATAGTCATCATCAATTTTTAAAATCCAATAATCCCCACGCGCCACAGGCAACCACCGCACAGCCTCAGGTAAAAAACTCACTTTCAACTTACTGTTAAAAGGTGGGTTTTGTACAAATGCCTCACCTATCGACTGCATCAGCTTGCCATCTTGAGCATAACAGCGGTTATCGACACTGACATTTCCATTTTCATTGAGTGTATAAATCGCTGAGACATTAGTTCCGCATTTATTTTGGAAGTACATAGGCTTACGCGCTATTTCATACCATACCCCCAAATAACGATCCAATTCGATCTTATCCACCACAGCTAAAGGCTTACTTTGAGCATAAGCCATGGTTGCCATACCTAAGCCCACCAGAACAGCACCACCTACAGCAATTTTGGCAAGGGTAAAACCCGCCTTGGGAAGATTTGCAGACATAAACTGTACCTTTAATATTTCAGAATTTATGATCTAAAAATAAACATCTCTTTAAAAAATAATGCTTTCTGCCCAAATTACTGTAGCGTTATGTAAATATAGACTAAGCCAAAAGCTGCGATTTTAAACGCAAAATTTCATCGCGTAGTCGCGCAGCTTGCTCAAACTGTAACTCTTTAGAGGCTTTGAGCATTTCTTTTTCCAACTTGCTTAAGTGTTTCGCAAGAAGTTTTGGATCAGACAATAAATGCTGTTCGTCTGCACTGAGTGTCTGATGTTGATCGGCAATATTGCTCTCAACTTGCTCATCCGTCAGTACTTCACCTGTATCAATATCCTTTTTATTTTGTCGAATGGTACTACGTGGAATAATGCCATGCAGTTGATTAAACGCCATTTGTTTTTGACGACGACGTTCCGTTTCATCAATGGCTTTTTGCATAGAGTCGGTGATACGGTCTGCATATAAAATAGCCTTACCTTTTACATTACGGGCTGCCCGACCAATGGTTTGAATCAAAGACCGTTCAGAACGTAAAAAGCCTTCTTTATCAGCATCTAAGATAGCGACCAAAGAGACTTCTGGCATGTCCAAGCCTTCACGTAATAAGTTAATCCCGACAAGCACATCGTAGACACCTGAACGTAAGTCATGAATGATTTTCACTCGCTCAACAGTGTCAATATCTGAGTGTAGATAAGCCACCTTCACTCCATATTCTTTCAAATACGAGCTTAAATCCTCTGCCATACGTTTGGTTAAAGTCGTCACTAACACACGCTCATCGAGATCTTTACGGATATTAATCTCAGACAACACATCATCCACTTGAGTCAGTACTGGACGCACTTCAATTTCGGGGTCAATCAGACCTGTAGGACGAACCACCTGTTCAGCCACCTGTTCGGCTTTTTCAAGCTCGTATTTGGCTGGTGTTGCACTGACATAAATCGTTGTCGGGGTGATCCGTTCCCACTCTTCAAACTGCATCGGACGGTTATCTAAAGCACTAGGGAGACGGAAACCATAATTCACCAAGTTTTCTTTACGCGAACGGTCACCTTTATACATCGCGCCAATTTGCGGTACAGTCACATGCGACTCATCAATAATCAGTAAGGCGTCATCAGGGACATAATCGAACAAAGTTGGTGGTGCTTCACCCGCAGGCCGACCAGATAAATGACGTGAATAGTTTTCAATACCGTTGGTATAGCCCAACTGCTGCATCATTTCCAAGTCATAGCGGGTGCGTTGCTCAATTCGCTGTGCTTCAAGCAATTTGTCATGGGCACGAAAGAAACCTAAACGCTCTTTTAATTCTTCACGAATCGTGCCGATGGCGCGTTCTAAATTATCTTTCGGTGTTACATAGTGGCTTTTTGGATAAATCGTTACACGCGGAACTTTCCGCACCAGTTTGCCTGTCAGCGGGTCAAACCAGCGAATCGAATCCACTTCATCATCAAACAACTCAATCCGAATTGCATGTTGATCTGATTCCGCTGGGAAAATATCAATAATTTCACCGCGGATACGATAGGTACCACGTAAAAACTCAAGTTCATTGCGGCTATATTGCATTTCCACCAAACGACGGATGATATCATCACGTGCAATACGGTCTCCCTGCACAATATGGAGCAACATGCTCATATAGGCATTGGGGTCACCCAAACCATAAATAGCAGAAACTGAAGCAACAATAATTGCATCGCGACGTTCTAAGAGCGACCGTGTTGCAGATAAACGCATTTGGTCAATGTGGTCATTGATCGCTGAATCTTTTTCAATAAATGTATCTGAAGATGGCACATAGGCTTCAGGTTGGTAATAATCATAATAACTAACAAAATATTCGACAGCATTGTTCGGAAAGAAAGATTTGAACTCACCATAAAGCTGTGCAGCTAAGGTTTTATTATGTGCCATAACAATAGTCGGACGTTGTGTCCGCGCAATCACGTTGGCCATGGTATAGGTTTTACCTGAACCCGTAACTCCAAGTAATAACTGGTCGTGATAGCCCTTTTCTATTCCAGCAACAAGCTTTTCAATGGCTTGCGGCTGATCACCTGCGGGTTGGTAATTGGTGACTAAATCAAAAGGTTGTTTCTCACTCACAGACATATCCCAAGATTTGCTTCTTCAAGCAACTATTTTAACAGATTCAATCCCGAGCAAATCTTGCTTTTAAATTTTTAATGTAATTTACTGAAAATATTACAAAGATTTTTCACTTGACCCTCCTCAGTTTCAAGGGCAACATGAAGTGAAGAAGAGCGAAAAATCAGAGCCTATGACTTACCAATATCATGACGAAAGCATCGTCAAAAACTTAGATGAACAGACTGTATTTGTTTTTGGTAGTAACATGGCAGGCCAACATGCAGATGGTGCTGCACGTACCGCACTCGAACATTTTGGGGCGATGAAAGGTGTTGGACGTGGTTGGTCGGGGCAAAGTTATGCCATTCCTACCATGAACGAACACTTACAACAAATGCCGCTCTCACAAATTCAACACTATATTGATGATTTTAAAATCTATACCAAGAATCATCCGAAAATGACTTATTTTCTCACCTCTATCGGCTGTGGTATTGCGGGTTATAAAGTCGAAGAAATTGCTCCCATGTTTAAAGGCATTTCGCATAACGTTATCTTTCCTGCATCATTTCGCCCATTTGTAGAAAGAACACTGCCTCGTCTAAACAAAAAGTTTCTGCATACCATTTTTAACGATGCTGTGATTTTCAGTACCCAAAATGACGACATGCTGGTTCAGCATCTGGCTCTAACTGATAATGAAAAAAGCTTAGCCAAAATTATTCTAAATACTCGGATGTATCCAACGGACAGTAATGGACGTGATCGTGCTTTTGAAATTGAAGATATTTTGCATGTTCTGTCTGGCAAAATATTTGACTTTGAATCAAATGCAGAAGGTTCCATGCTCTTTGGCGGTGTCATTTTAGCGTTGCTTGAACTTTATAATATTAATGAGCAAGACTTTATCGAAGTATGGCAAGGTACTCGAGAAATATCACCGCCTAAACCTGAACACCGTGCACGTAAAACGATACGCTAAATACAAGAATATATTTATTGCAGATTGAAGTCTTGATTGGAGCTATCATAGCTTAACAAGAATTCAATCTAGCAAATTTAATGCCAACTAAATCACAAAATGAATTATAAATCTTTTATTTACCTCACGATTTCAAAAAGAAAAAATAGACTCTATACTACGCTCACTTAAAAATAATTAAGAGCAAAAAAATGGAGATTCTGGATTCTTCAGTTTTCGATTTGTCCCCAATAGCAATGTGGTTAGAAGATTTTAGTGAAGTAAAGCAGCAATTTGAAATCTGGCGACAGCAAGGTGTTGAGAATCTACAAGAGTTTTTACAAGAGGACGAAGCTCGTATTTTCCTTTGTGCACGTAAAATTAAAATTTTAAAAGTAAATCCCAAAACACTGGAACTATTTGAAGCAGATAATCTGGAGCATCTGCAACAGAATCTAGATCTTGTTTTCAAACAAGACATGGCCAAAACGCATATTCAAGAGCTATCGAGTCTATGGAATGGTCATAATGAATTCATCAGCACAACAGTGAATTACACAATTAAAGGTACCCGATTAGATATTCAGTTACGTGGTACTGTTATACCTGGCTATGAACATGATCTATCTCGTTTACTCATCACCACAGAAGATATCACCTCATATAAAACAGCCTGTCGATTAGAAGAAAAAAACCGACAGTTAGCCGAATCACGTTTTCATTTCTCACCAACCTCACTCTGGGTTGAAGATTTTAGCCGTATCAAAGCGCGGTTAGACCAAGTCCGTCATTTAGGTATAGATGACTTTAAAACCTTTTTAGATGTGCATCATGATTTTATTATGCAGTGTATTCAAGACATTATTATTATTGATGTCAACCAAGCAACCTTAGATTTGTTTGGTGCTGCGGATAAGAATACTTTGCTGAAAAATACTCATAAAATTTTTGCTAAAGAAATGGTGCAAACCTTTAGAGAGCAGTTAATTGAATTATGGAATGGCAATATTCACCATCAGCGTGAAGCCGTAAATTATGCTCTTGATGGCAGTATCCGCCATGTTTTACTGCAATTTACCGTATTCCCAGATTATCGAGATGACTGGAGTATGGTACAAGTTGCTTTGACCGATATAACTGCACGCAAAAAGGCGGAGAACTATTTAGAATACCTAGGCAGACATGATGTTTTAACTAAACTCTACAATCGCTCTTTCTACACTGAAGAAGTGAATCGTTTAGAACGTAGTCCTATCCGACCTGTATCATGTATTTTTCTCGATATGAATGGTCTAAAAGAAGCGAATGATAACTTTGGACATGATGTAGGCGATGGTTTATTACGTCGTGTAGGAAGTATTTTAAATCAGCTTATACAAAACACACTTTATTCTGCATCCCGTATTGGTGGGGATGAATTGGTGATTCTAATGTCAGGTGCTGATGAAGCTGCTCTACATAACTGTCTACATAGTTTGCATGAACTTATTCATGTCGATAATCAATTCTATTCTAGCCAACCGATTAGTCTGTCTATCGGATCTGCTACCGTCAGAGAGAATGAACGGATTGAGGATATGTTGAAACGCGCAGATCAGCTGATGTACCAACAGAAGAATCAATACTATGCAGACAATGAACGTCGCGCACGTTAATTTTAATCCACCCAACTCTTAAAAAATCTTTGTTTCTCATACATTCCCTAAGCCTTATGTAGGAGTTTAAAATTAAACTCCTACATTTTTGATTCACTCGCGTGAAAATGTATAAAAATAATTTTAATCTCCTCACTTAACGCATACTCTTTAAGACCTAATACCCTTGCCATGCACCACCTTGATGCTCTCCCCATTCTATTCAATTCTAAATGTACAAAAATGGGCATGTTTTCTTTCGCTTGCACCAAATACGCTCAAAACACGATGAGATACATACAGTTAGACCAGAAATACTCCCCCCGACTAACAGCCCCTACCCGCCAAATCAAATGCATATATTCACCGTAAACCTATAAGTAGCCTACTACAGTAAAAATAAGATTTTGAATTTCTGTCCTTGGTTTTACATTTGGCATCTATATTGCTATTCGAGGACGCTCGAATCACAATAAAATCTGGGAAATGAATGAAAAAGATATTATTAAACAAGGCTTTTTTTATACCCTGCTTGCTTGGTCTCAGTTTTTTACTGGGGGGGTGCCAAAAAGAACCTGATCAAGAGACAGCTGCTCAACCTTTAGCTGTTGAAAAAACCAGATTAACCATTGGCTTTGTAAAATTAACCGATATGGCTCCCCTTGCAATTGCAGTTGAAAAGGGATTTTTTAAAGATGAAGGGCTCGAAGTCAAACTTGAAGCACAACCGAGTTGGACTGAACTTTACAAACATGTGCAGAGTGGTGAGCTCGATGCTGCTCATATGCTTGCAGCAATGCCTATAGCATCAATAATAGATACATCCTCAGAAAAAACACCAATCGTTACACCATTCACCCTTTCCTACAATGGTGCCGCCATTACGGTTTCAAATAATGTTTGGAATGAGATGAAAAAAACCGTAGTTATGGAAAATAATCGACCGAAGCACCCCATTAGTGCGAGTAATTTAAAACCTGTGATTGCGGAATATAAGCAACAGCAGAAAATATTTAAATTAGGCATGACTTATCCAATGGGGACACATAACTATATGATTCGCTATTGGTTAGCTGCTGGCGGAATTCATCCGGGCACTTATGATTCTGCACATAATGACACCACAGGAAATACAGGTTCAGATGTAGATTTAACCGTTATTCCACCTCCAGAGATGGTATCAACAATGGTTGAAGGTGTGACATCAGGCTATAGCGTTGGTGAGCCGTGGAATCAGAAAGCCGTAAAAAAAGGTTTTGGTGTACCTGTCATCACCTCAGATGCCATTTGGGAAAATGGTTCAGACAAAGTCTTTGGTCTAACTAAAAAATTTACTGAACAAAATCCAACGACTACACTTAAACTGGTTAAAGCTTTAATACGTGCATCAAATTGGCTAGATGAAAATAACGGTGCAAACCGTAAAGAAGCTGCAAAAATTATTGCACAAGATAATTATCTACGTGTCGATGAAGATATTATTATCAATAGTATGACTGGCGTATTTGAGTATGAACAAGGCGATGTTCGACCAGCAAAATCATTTCATACATTCTTCAAGGGACAATATGGCATTCCCTATTATTCAGATGCAGTATGGTGGCTAACACAAATGCGTCGTTGGGGACAAATCAGCACTAGTCAAACAGATCAATGGTACCTAGAAACAGCCCAAAAGGCCTATCGTCCTGATATTTATGTACAAGCTGCGCAAGCATTAATTCAAGAAGGTAAGATGCAGGATACGCAATTTCCAAGCCTAAAAAATAATGCCTTCATCAAAGCTCCTCAAACTAGCGCCCTTGACCACATTGTATTCGACGCAAAACAGCCAAATCAATTCTTGGCTGCATTTAAAATTGGCTACAAATAAATTCTATGTTTATATGTGGTTAGTAAGTATCTGATGATGATTTCTGTACCGATGATCCGTATTGGAATGCATTAACGTTTATGTCTTACTAGCCTCATGATTTCATTTGATATATTTCGTTAAGTGAATAAAAAAAGCCAACGCTACAGCATTGGCTTTTTTATTACACGTTTTTTAAACCTTAGCGTTTACCCATTGAACGGCGTGTACCACGAGGTGGCATCCACGTTCGATCTGCATATTGCTCAGGTTTTGGGCGCACCTGATTATGTGCAACATCATCAGAACTGCCTTCTACGTTCGGCATTGGAAAAGGGAGATTCACCAAAGGTTTTTTTGAAGTAGGCTGTTGCTTACTCATGACCATCACTCTCATCAAATTAGGTTTATTTTAAAGTTTTTTTCTTTGAGATGCGAGAAACTTCCACATTCTGTCAATTTTTGTATTTCGAAACCCAAAATTTAAAAAAAATTATGTTTTTTTCAAAAATTCTGCGTTTTTAAACGCCTTGCTAGAGTTTTTTGAGCTAAGATAGTGTGCTTTTTATTTTTTAATCCCCATAAGAAGGAATATGCCGTGGACGTACGTCTCTCTGATCGTGTAAATGCCATCAAACCGTCCCCAACTCTTGCTGTGACCAACAAAGCTGCTGAATTAAAAGCAGCTGGCAAGAATGTTATTGGCTTGGGCGCAGGTGAACCTGACTTTGACACCCCACAACACATCAAAGATGCAGCAATTGCAGCGATTAACAACGGTTTCACAAAATATACCGCTGTAGATGGTACGCCAGGCCTTAAAAAAGCAATCATTGCAAAATTCAAGCGCGACAATAACCTTGATTATGCAGCAAACCAGATTTTGGTTTCTTGCGGTGGCAAGCAGTCATTCTTTAACTTAGCACTTGCTTTGTTAAACAAAGGTGATGAAGTGATCATCCCTGCACCATTTTGGGTAAGCTACCCAGACATGGTAATCATCGCTGAAGGCGTTCCTGTTATTGTGAAATGTGGCGAAGAACAACGTTTCAAGATCACCCCTGCTCAACTTGAAGCAGCGATCACAGACAAAACACGCTTAGTGGTTTTAAACAGTCCATCAAACCCAACAGGCATGATCTACACTAAAGCTGAATTAGAAGCTTTGGCTGACGTGCTTCGTAAATATCCTGAAGTATATATCGCATCTGACGATATGTACGAACCAATCCGTTGGGATGATGAGTTCTACAACATCGCAACAGTTGCACCAGACCTTTATGACCGTACAATCGTGTTAAACGGTGTGTCTAAAGCGTATGCAATGACTGGCTGGCGTATTGGCTATGCAGCAGGTCCTGCTAAGCTGATTGGCGCAATGAAAAAAATCCAGTCTCAATCAACTTCAAACCCAACTTCAATTTCACAAGTTGCTGCTGAAGCTGCGTTGAATGGGCCTCAAGACGTTCTTGAGCCAATGATTGAAGCATTCAAACGCCGTCATGACTTAGTAGTTAGCGGTTTGAACGACATCAACGGTATTTCTTGCTTACCTGCTGATGGTGCATTCTATGCATATGCAAACATCCGTCCATTGATTCGTGCGAAAGGTTTAAAATCTTGCACAGAATTCTCTGAGTGGTTATTGGAAGAAACTGGTGTAGCCGTAGTTCCTGGTGATGCATTTGGCTTAGGTGGCTTCATGCGTATTTCTTACGCAACTGCTGACGAAGTGCTTGTTGATGCGCTTGCTCGTATCAAGAAAGCTGCTGATTCAATCGAAGGCGTAGATGCTGCGATTGCTTCAATTGCTGCTGAAAAATAATTTAACCCTTTAAAGTTAGATTAGAGAAACCCGCGAACTTCGCGGGTTTTTTATACAAATCTTAAGTGAATTTACTTAGTTTAGATATTTGCGATAGTACAAACAAATCAGACATAAAATTGCTGAACTTGCATAAGCAAAGGTAGCAAAAACCCAAAATGAATGGATACCCATCGAAGAGATATTTATCTCAAAAAAACTCATCGGGTGAAAAGCAAAATACCAACCGCCACCCAGCCCAACGACAAGCAACATAAAACTATAAATGAACATTGGAAGCAAAGTGACCTGCCAACAACGTAGTAAATTTACAGCGATCGCAAGCATTGCATCTGCGATGTGAAATAGACAGACCAATACAATCAGTGATGAAACCATAAATGCAACGGACTGATCTGAAGTAAATAAAACAACAAATTGCTTTTGAAATAAAAACAAGCTGAAAGACAAAATTGACGCCACCGTCAACACGATATAAACAGCTTTTTGGCTTAATTGCCAAGCTTGTTCTTGGTGACCTTCTCCAATTTTTATCGACAGTAATATGCTAAATGTTACAATCAGCGCATTAATAACATTAAACAACCAATAACCCGCCACCATCACAATTTGGTTTGCCGATAATGCAATATCCCCTAATGGAACAGCAAGCAATGAAATTGAAGTAAATGCAAAAACATCAATGAAAATAACTATACTTGCAGGGATCCCTATACGTAAAATTTTTATTAAAATGTCAAAGTTGAAAAATGGGGCTTTCCATTGAAGCCGATGGCTTTTATCCATAAGAAAAATATAGAAAGTTATAAATATAATACAATATGCTAAAAATGAAGAAATAAATGCACCATAAACACCATATGCTTTTAAGCCCCAAAGTGGGATACCAAAGATAAATACACCTGACAAAATCAACTTTGCAATTAGAAATAAAATATTGCCATAAAAAACCAGCTTAGCTTGACCACAAGTCTGTGTCACAATAAAAAAAACACGCAGTAATAATTGAACGGGTATAATAAACATGCTGATCTTTAAACAAACCAAGATCATGTCTTTTAATGTTGCATCTGCACCAAGTAAATCGACAATAAAATCAGCATGACTGAGTACACATATACCAAACAGGCCCCAAAGCAATACACTCCACATCCCTTGTTTCACGATCAAATCTATCTGATGTAACTCGCCACTCCCCTTTGCTTCGGCTAAAGTCTGCATCATGCCTTGTAAAAGCCCAAAACCAAAGATAAAGACCATACTATATAAAGATATTGCAATTGCTAAGACTGCCACATGTTTTGCACTAAAATGCGATAAATACAGCGTATCGACCAAGCCACTGACCGCAATTGTCACATTCCCTAATAATAAAGGAATAAATAAATCCCAAAATTTTTTCATTATTAAACCAAGAAGTTTCTCTAAACTTAAAGAGAAAGGTACTTATATCTACGGTATACCTTTTACTTTTGTATTTTTGTAGCACAATTAAGCAACATTTCATTTTTACTGAAACTGTATCTTGATATACAAGTTTCATGCCGAACATTTTTAGTTTTATTTAATGACACCGAACAAAATGAAAATATATCTAGCCTATTTACTAAAAATCAATTTAGTTCATTCCATTTTTACATGATATAAAATTAAAATAAGGACAACGATAAAACCTAGCCTCTATCTCAAAAGCTAAAGTCAAAATTAGTTATGGATGAATTGAAATTTACTTATGGACGTTCAGAACCGATTAAATCCGATTTATTTGAATTGGTACGCTTAGACGATGCCAAAATCACCAAAGCAATCCCGACCAAAACAATCACTGCAGAAATGATAATTCTAAAGCTCAGTGCTTCACCTATAAACAATGCCCCACCCAGAATTGCTAAACACGGCACAGACAATTGCACACTACTGGCTGTCACACGGTCAATCTGCTTCACTATGGCATACCACAACACATAAGCTCCACTCGATGCTAGACCACCAGACAGCACTGCTAAGATTACACCTTGTGGCTTGATAAAAGCTTGCGTGAAAAATGCTAAATAAACCAGCAATACAAAAGGAATCGCCAGTACAAAATTTGCCAAGCTACTTGCTAGTGGGTTATGCATATTTTTACCTGCAATACTATACATCGCCCATCCCATACCTGAAAGTACCATCATCGTGGCATAACCCAAATGAGGTGCTGAAGCCCCAGGCAACAACAAAATGAGAATACCTAAAAGTGCAATCGCTAAACCAAGACCGCAACGCAGATTGATCTTTTCACCATGATACAATCCATAAGCGACCATACTGAGCTGAACCGTACCAAAGAGGAGCAGCGCTCCCACACCTGCATCAATATGCAAATAAGCAAGTGAAAAAGCAACGATGTATAAAGCGAGAAAGAATCCGTTTTTTATGTTCCATTCTATTTTCGCCTTATGTGTAGAAAACCTATAAAGTACCCATAATACTGCGGCACCACTACACACCCGAATCAGGCTAAAACTCATAGGATCAATCTGCTGATCAGCCAAAGCTAAACGACACAGTACAGAATTCGCAGCAAAGGCTAACATCGCTACACAAATTTTAAGCAGCATGTTCGAGCATCCTTATTCAACAGCTTACTTTAGATATATCCAATATAATTTATTAAATCTATAGTGATTTTCTCATTCAACTTATCAGGAATATTGATGTAAATTTCAAGCTCTATACAACCGACAACTACCTTTCCTTTTCATTTGGGGAAAATAAGGCAATAACATCTGCTTCCGTGAGCTGCTCTGTAGAATACTTAAATTGGTAAAAGTCAGGTTTGTTATCAATATAAATCTCCGTACTAAGCTTTAAGTCTTTCGGCTGCTCGTCCATAGCAAATACATTGATATTACAATAGCTCCCATCTTGAGTGCGCCAAAAAAGTGACGTGCCACATTCGCTACAAAAACCACGCTCCCCCCATTCAGACGACTGAAACAGCTTTAAATAGGATTGATCTTGGAATGTTAAACTACTTGGTTCAACATCAATGCTCATGAGTACACCACTCGACTGTTGACGACACATCGAACAATGACAAGCATGTACATCATGATTTTTAAGCTCAGCTTGGAATTTGGTTTTACCGCATAAGCAAGATACATTCATTATTATTTCCTTGATTATTAAAATACGATATCAATCGACAGCAAAATATTGTTTATTCCATATATAAATCAAAAGTGTTCCGATGCCTAAAACTTATGCATTATTTTTGAAACAATTAGCTTCTTTAATTCACTGATTCATAAAGCTCGATAGACCATCATCTGCAAATTCAGGAATATAATGCCCCTGAAACTCAACCATCTCTCTTAGCAATCTCAATATAAGGGATTTCTATAAGTTTTTTACTGATCAGCTCACAATCTAATATTGACCTAATGATTAAATTTTGATTAATTTCCTATTAAGTTCCAAAAAGGAACTTAATAATACAAAGGAAGCCATAATGAACCCTAAAGAAATGACTGGACTACAACTTCTACAAGCTATGTGTACTGGAAATATTCCACCCGCGAGCATTAGTGAAACCATTCCCATGCAGCCTTATGAAGTATCAGAAGGGAAAATTAGCTTTAAAGCAAAAGCGGATCATCGTCATTTAAATCCACTAGGTGGCGTGCATGGTGGATTTGCTGCAACAGTGCTCGACTCAGTTACAGGTTGTGCTGTACATAGCATGCTTGAAGCTGGCGTAGGTTATGGCACGATTGATCTGAATATTAAAATGTGTCGTCCAATTCCAAAAGATAAAGAGTTACTTGCTATTGGCAACGTCATTAACATCAGTAAAAACCTAGGCATTTCAGAAGGTCAAATTGTCGATGAAGATGGCAAACTATATGCACATGCCACTGCCACTTGTATGATTATTCGCCCATAACAACCAAAGGCACTGAGAATTCAGTGCCTTTTTGCTCAATCAAATCAATCCCTGTCTGCTAGATCGCTGTTTTAAAAGAATTGTTCGCATATGGTTTCTCAGCTTCAGGACGTTGAGCACCTTTAAAAATACAATAATACTTAAATGCACTATCCAAACTCACGTCTAAACTTTTCCCTTCAGAGACAGACCATACTTTAGAACGATTACTTCCAGACAATGCACTGCCTGAGAGTTGGTATAGATATAAATCATGTTCACGTTGAAAGGACTTTTTAACACTACGCTCGGTCTGCACAGACAATAACTGACATGAACTGCTAATTAACCAGCGTTCACTAAACCAAAGCTGTAGTAAGTCACCTAAATACAAATCGGTGCGACCTACGGGCCAAACATCAATATATGCAGATTCTACAGCCGTATAATACTGTTCAGGGTCTGAAATGATCGAAAGATACTGGTTTTGATAATCAGAAAGATGATTGAAAAGATCGGAAATTGTCAGCGTATTCATTCGCTTTCTCCTGTTTAGCCATTTTAGTGCTGGCAAGTTGGTGATAAATCCACACTGTTTAAGTTTTAATTAAACGCTCTGTTGTTGAATTCAGACTATCAACGCCATTTCAACATTGCAAGTAATTCGGTACGATTTTTTTTGAAAATATTTTTTTTGTTCAAATTAGAAGCATCCGAAACAAAAATGACAGCAACATGACATTTTAGACTTGACCCACTATAAAATGTCCTTATAATCGCATGCAGATTCTCCAATAGCTCAGTCGGTAGAGCGACGGACTGTTAATCCGCAGGTCCCTGGTTCGAGCCCAGGTTGGAGAGCCAAATTCAAGAAAGCCCACGCAATATGACGTGGGCTTTTTTTTGCCCAAATATCAGCATCACTATACTTGCCTGATTATAAGTTCAACTCTGCTGTCAGCCCCTTGCAAAAGCAATCTCTGTATTTTTTCCAATTTTGATCTAAATTTGTAACAGATCAAAAAACAAGCTTTCTAAATTCCAAAACACAATGTAACATATGTTACATATAAAAATTAAGATAGCTAAGCATGAGCGACTTGCCTTTAAAGAAATACCGAAAGAAAAGCCAACAGGCCTTAGTCAGTGAACAAGACCGTTCAAATTCACAGGTCATTTATGAGGCTTTATTCGAGCTGTTGCTCAGTCAAGGCTATGGAAATATTTCCCTGCAGCAACTATCAAAATTGACAGGGATTAGTCGCACAACACTGTACCGAAGATGGTCATCCCTTGATGATTTAATTGTGGATGCTATTGCAAATAAAATCCAAGATTCCATTGAGATACCGCAAGAATTAGCACCAATAGATGCCTTTAAAATCATGTTGCAGCAACTTGCAATGTTTTTACAGTCCCCACTTGGTCACTCATTCTTGCAAGCATCATTAAACATTAAGGATGAAATCAGTATTCGTAAGCGTCAAGATTTATGGCATGCACGTTACCAACTCATTGCCCAAAGTTTTCAGAGATTACTCCCTGAAAACCAGCAACAACAAAATATTCATGACATCATCAGCATGACGCTAGGAAGTTTTTACTTTCAAATTTTTATTGAAAATAAAAAAGTTGATGATTCTTTTATTAATGCCGTTTTAAGAAACAGCTTAACCCTACTCCAATCTAGATAGGTGAATCATTATGTATGTCGGACATTTAGCCATTGGTTTAGCCATTAAATCAAAATTCCCAAAAGTTCCAACCCTTCCCATCATGCTCGGTGTTGGTTTTCTCGATATCATTGATGGTTTACTCATCATGTTGGGTCTAAATCATGTCACACCAAATCTGCAAGCAGGCCCCTACTTATTCTTTGATTTAACGTTTATTGACTGGGATCATTCCCTAGTTATGGCTGTGATCCTCTCTATCGTTTGGGCTTTATTTTTTAGGAAAGACAAACGTGTTGCGCTCATCGCAGGGTTCGCTTGTTTCTCGCATTGGCTTGCCGATTGGCCTATGCACAATATGGATTTAGCACTGTATCCATATTCTGCTGAGCACATGGGTTATGGCTTATGGGGAAAATGGGGTACTGGTTCATGGATTTTTGAGGGTCTGTTTAGCCTTGCACTCATTTTTTATGCATGGAGAAACTTTGGCAGAGAACATATTTCCATCTTATGGCCAACTGTCTTGTTGGTTATCAGCTTTTTTCAACTTTCTCCATGGCTATCGCCAATGAAACACGCAGCAACCCTACAAGAGCCTGCGGCCTCTCTCGTTCACGGTTTTCTAGTACTTTTAGGCTTTCTGGTTCCAGGTTTACTCATAACATGGCTAATCAATCGAGCTGAGAAAAAAAGCCTTAACTCATAAAAAATAAAAGCCCAATCTCACTAGATTGGGCTTTTATTTGCATCGTTCAGCATGACGAAAAACGAGAGATACACTTCAAAAACCAGTAAAAGACTAAGCCACTTTGACTGGTACACCACTATGGAAACGAAACAGATCATCAGAGGTACTAATCAGCTCTTTTTCAACGTTACGAATATGATCAATACGCGCTTGAATATCCTCTTTCGGGTTTTTCAATTTACCCGTTTGTGCAACTTCTAAAGCCAAAGCCAAATAGTCTTCAAAATGACGGGATTCAGACTTTAACAAGTAGCGATAGTAACGGCCTAATTCTTCATCCACCATGGGTGCCAACGCATAGAAACGTTCACACGAACGCGCCTCGACAAAAGCACCAATAATTAAAATATCAATTAAAGCTTCAGGCTCATAAGTTCGTACTTCTTTACGCAAACCACCCGCATAGCGACCTGCACTCAGATTGCTCCACTCTAGCCCGCGCTTTTTCATAAATTCAAGCACTTGCTCGTAATGTAGCATTTCTTCACGAACCAATTGTGCAAGCTTGACTTGTAAATCGGTAAAGAAGCTATACCGAAACATCAGGTTCATCGCTGTGCCTGCTGCTTTTTTTTCACAATTCGCATGATCTTGCATCAGCACATCAAGATTATTGATAGCTTCATCCAACCAAGCTTTTGGTGTTTCACAACCCAAGAAACCAATGACGGGCTTCATGAGTTCATCATAATTGATATTCGACATATTTAAATCTTAAAACTTTAAAATTAACGTGCAGCTTTAATGACCGCTTTCATTTCACGCACCGCTTGTTCCAAACCTACAAAAATGGCATCCGCAATTAGGGAATGTCCGATGTTTAATTCGTGGATCTGTGGAATTTGCGCAATTGGAGTCACGTTTTCAAGGTTGAGTCCATGCCCAGCATTCACAACTAAGCCTTTAGATGCTGCATATTCGGCACCTTTGACAATACGTTGAAGCTCATGTTGCTGAGTTTCAGGTGTTTCAGCATCAGCATAAGCACCCGTATGAATCTCAATGGTTGGCGCACCACAAGCAACCGCTGCATCAATTTGCGCAAAGTCAGCATCAATAAACAAAGACACATCACAACCAATCTCAGACAGCGCTTGAGTCGCGGCTTTAACATCATCAAAATGGCCCACCACATCCAAGCCCCCTTCGGTCGTGACTTCTTGGCGTTTTTCAGGAACGAAACATACGTGATGCGGTTTAATTTCTTTGGCAAATGCAATCATTTCATCTGTCACTGCCAGTTCCAAATTCATACGTGTCTTTAGCGCTGGGCGCATACGACGTACGTCGTCATCTTGAATATGACGACGGTCTTCACGTAAATGCAAAGTTATCCCTTCCGCCCCTGCTTGCTCACAGATCAGTGCTGCATTGACTGGATCTGGATAAGACGTTCCACGCGCTTGTCGTAAAGTTGCCACGTGGTCAATATTTACACCAAGTAATGCAGCCATATTCATTTCCTAATTACGATTGAGTTTGAGTGTTCTGAATCCACAACTGACGACTTTTTAAGGGACGATCGCCTAACAACGAGCTAATCATTTGTCGATACAACTTGGTCAGTAATTGTAACTGTTCCAAACCAAAATCCCTACCCTTTTCATATTGGCACATGCTTAAAATTTGCTGTCCATTTAAGGTCGCTCGCGAGGCTTGCGCAGTAGGAATAAAGCCTTCATTCAACTGAAAAATATAGTTAAGCGAGGCTTGTATTTCGAGTTGATTGGCATCGGTCGAAAAATCTAAAGCATAGCCCAAATCTTCCAGCAGTTCGTGCTCAAACTGCCTTAGAATTTGTTTTAAAAATTGATTGGGATTGGCTTGCTGCGTCAATTGCTGTAACTGTGTTAGCGTATGTGCATATTGAGCAAAGCTTTGCTCCATTTGTACTTCAAGTGGACAGAGTCTGAGTAGAATTTCATTGAGATAAAAACCTGAAAAAAAAGCATCCCCAAAGAAAAAAATTGGCTGATTCACAATTTCAAGTTTTGTAAAATTTTTGAGCTCAGATTTACCCGAAGCCTGCAGACAGATCGGTTGGTATTGCGGTGGCGGGGTTTGTCTTAAAATACCATCAACCCGCCCATGCTCTTGGGTAAATAAATGCACAATATGACTACGTTCACGGTATTTTCTATGGTGAATTAAGTAACCATGCAGTACTTCATTGCGCATGAGAAATTAACTAATCTTTTTTATCTTTATCTTTCTTTTCACTGTCTTCATCATCCCCATCTGGGATAACAGCCCCAACCACTGCTGCGGTTCCTTTTACCACGCCTTTAGTGGTTTTATAAGCGATCTTTACAGGAACGGTGACGATTTTGTGGATACACCCTTGCAAAAATAACATACAAGCGATTACCGCAAACACTTTGACCATAACACCATTCCTATAAAATTCGTTTTACGTTAACTTAGATATCACTATAACCTAAGCTTTTTAATGCACGCTCATCATCAGACCAGCCGCCTTTAACCTTCACCCAAAGTGTCAGCATGATCTTCTGCTCAAACATTTTTTCCATGTCAACACGAGCATCCATCCCAATTTTCTTCAGCTTACTGCCTTTTTCACCAATCACAATGGCTTTTTGACCTGGACGATCGACAAAAATCGTTGCATCAATATAAGTACATGCTGGTTTTGGACGACCTGTTTTTTCATTCACTGTCGCCTCTTCCGTCTTAAACGACTCAATTTGTACAGTTAAATCATAAGGTAGTTCTTCACCCAACTGACGCATAATCTTTTCACGGATAATTTCCGATGCTAAGAAACGCTCAGAACGATCGGTTAATTGATCTAATGAATATAATGGTGGTTGGAAGGGTAAATATTTTTCAATCGTATCGCGCAAATGATCTAAGTTTGCACCACGAAGGGCAGAAACAGGAACAATCTCCGCAAAATTCATCAGTTTTGCGCGCTCTTGAATCAAAGGTAATGCATGATTTTTATTTTCAAGTGTATCAATTTTATTGATCACTAAAATGACAGGCATATCTGCGGTTTTAAGTTTTTCCAAAACAAGTTCATCGTTTTGAGTCCACTTGTCTGCATCCAAAACAAACAATACCAAGTTAACATCACGCAATGCAGAAGATGCAGCACGGTTCATCATTTTATTGATGGCGCGAACTTCTTTCTTATGCATCCCTGGCGTATCCACAAACACTGCTTGAGATTTTGAGCGCGAATCAATACCCACAATCTTATGACGTGTAGTTTGTGGTTTACGGGAAGTAATTGATAATTTCTGACCCAACAAATGGTTCATCAACGTAGATTTCCCTACGTTTGGACGACCAACAATTGCGACAAAGCCACTACGAAAATCTGAAGGAATTTCGGTACCTTGTGCACTAAAAAACTGGCTAATTAAATCATTACTGTCGCTTTGCGACTCGTGATCAGCATCAATGTGATCGGAAGAATTTGACATGGCAGATTACTGCTCCAATAGTTTTAAAATATCTGCCGCTGCAGCTTGTTCAGCAAAGCGACGACTTGTACCTTCACCTTTTACAACAGGCAATCCATCGACTTTACATTCCACTTTGAAATGTTGATTCGGTGCATCACCTTGAATATCGACCACATCATAAACTGGGAGAGCTTTTTTTCGTGCCTGTAGATATTCTTGTAAACGTGATTTTGGATCTTTAAGTTGATCGGTCGGCTCGATATGGTCTAAATACGGCTCATACCATTTTAGCACAATCGGCTCTAATACCGTTAAATCACTACAATCCACATAGATTGCACCAATAATCGACTCAACCGTATCCGCAAGAATGGACTCACGATGATGTCCACCTGACTTTAACTCACCAGTGCTTAAAATGAGCGACTGGCTGAGTTTTAAATCATTTGCAATTTTACCTAAAGCTTCCTGACGTACCAAAGTCGCACGCATACGCGTTAAGCGTCCTTCATTTTCAGTTGGGTAAGCTTTATAAAGATAATTTGCAATAATCATCCCTAACAAAGAATCGCCTAGAAACTCTAGGCGCTCATAGTTGTATTTGTGGCTCACCGATCGGTGGGTCAGTGCAAGCTGAAGTAATTCAGGTTGTTTAAACTGATAACCGATACGGCTCGCTAAGCGGGCTTCACTTAGCTTGGACTGAGCTTTGATCAAAACTTTTCTCGAACTTTAATACCAAATCTATATTCAGCAAGAAGGGTTTTCTTACCTCATACTCCTTTTTCACCTGCAACCCTTCGGTATTGGTGACCTGCATAATCTCTTTAATTTTTACATCTCGAATGTTATTCATTTCCAGACGTTTTGAAAGTTGCTTTTCAAACTCGGCTGGCTGCATATTTTTCGGACTATTTTGAAATAGTTCCTCAATTTGGCTATTGATCATCCGATCATCAAAATATGGAGCCCATACCGCAATCGCCACTTTCGCCATAAATGCAAACCCCATGATTGCAAATAAAATGGCGATATAAGATGCCCCTTGTTGATTCTTACGCATTTTTTATTTTTCCGAAACGATATACTAGTCAATGCTACCGTTACGGTTAAATGACGGTAGCTTAAAGCCAGGTTCCTTATGCATCCAAATGTAGAATGCACGACCTGTCAGGTTCTGTTCAGGAACCATCCCCCAAAAGCGGCTGTCAGCACTTTGATCACGATTATCCCCCATCGCAAAGTACTCACCTTCTTTTACTTTCACTTCCCAATATAAACCATTTTCAGCAGAGTATTTACCATTTTCTACAAAGTTAATATATGGTGCTTGCCGTGCAACATTCACCCCTTCTAACTCACGCATGGTAAAGGTATGCTTGCCAATCGTTTCTTTGTGATAAATAGAGGTTGGTGTGTCCAAACTGTCTTTTTCACGACTAAACTGGACAGGAACCTTAGCCACTTTTTGACCATTAATACTTAATTGCCCATGATCAAAAACAATATGGTCCCCTGGAATACCCACTACACGTTTAATATAGCTGATTGTTGGTTGGGGTGGATAACGGAATACAATTACATCCCCACGCTCAGGCTCCCCAACATCAATCACTTTTTTATTCACAATTGGAAGGCGCACACCATAGTCAAATTTGTTGACCAAAATGAAATCACCTGTCTCTAATGTCGGCACCATTGAATCTGAAGGAATGTTAAAAGGTTCATAAAAGAATGAACGTAAGCATAGAACGATTGCGAGGACTGGCCAAAAATCATAAGCCCAAGTAATGACAAAATTTTCATTCCCCTTGCCTTTTGTCGCTCGCTGCTTGAATACAAACTTATCAAGCAACCACACCAAAAAGAATATGAGCGTGACAGGAACAAGTATTAAATTAAAATCAAAATCCATGGGCTTATCGTCCTACCTTATTATCTTTCTACTTTCAACACAGCCAAGAACGCTTCTTGTGGAATTTCTACACTTCCCACTTGCTTCATACGTTTCTTACCTTCTTTTTGCTTCGAGAGAAGTTTCTTCTTACGAGAAACATCGCCACCATAACATTTAGCCAAGACGTTTTTACGCATCGCTTTTACAGTGGAACGAGCAATAATTTGTGCACCAATTGCAGCTTGAATCGCGACATCAAACATTTGACGTGGAATCAAATCTTTCATTTTTTCAACCAGTGCGATACCACGGTGACGCGCATCTTGACGGTGACAAATCATAGCTAAGGCATCAACTTTTTCACCGTTAATTAGAACATCAACTTTGACCAATGATGAACTTTCAAAACGGACAAAGTTATAATCTAAGGATGCAAAACCACGTGAACACGACTTCAACTTATCAAAGAAGTCCATCACCACTTCCGCCATTGGAATTTCAAAGGTAATCGAAACTTGGTTCGCCATAAATTTCATGTCTTTTTGCACACCACGGCGCTCTACACACAAAGTCATGACATTACCCAAATACTCTTGCGGTACTAGGATATGACACTCAGCAATCGGCTCACGTAGATCTTCGACTGTTGAACCATCTGGCATTTTTGATGGGCTGTCGATATAAATCGTTTCACCATTCTTCATCACCGCTTCGTAAATCACTGTCGGTGCAGATGAAATGAGGTCTAAATCATACTCACGCTCTAAACGCTCTTGTACGATTTCCATGTGTAGCATGCCTAAGAAGCCACAACGGAAGCCAAAACCTAAAGCATCTGAGCTTTCAGGTTCAAAGAATAACGCAGAATCATTGATCTGGAGTTTATGCAAAGCTTCACGAAATGGTTCAAATTCACTTGAATCAATCGGGAACAAACCTGCATACACCTGTGGCTTTACTTTTTTAAAGCCTGGCAAAGTTTTAACTTCTGGTGTGCTTGCAAGGGTAATCGTATCACCCACTGGCGCACCAAAAATGTCTTTAATCCCTGCAATAACGAAACCAACTTCACCTGCTTCAAGGATGTCTGTTTCAGTATGCTTAGGATTGAAAATACCCACAGAAGTAATAATGTGCGTTTGACCTGTTGATTTCATCAACATCTTGTCGCCCTTACGCACACGACCTTCTTTCACACGCACCAAAGAAACCACGCCCAAATAGTTATCAAACCAAGAGTCGATAATTAAAGCTTGTAATGGTGCATCACGATCACCTACTGGCGCAGGAATGACATTGACTAATGTTTCTAAAACGCTATCAATCCCAAGCCCTGTTTTCGCCGAACAGGTTGGCGCTTCCGTCGCTTCAATACCAATAATGTCTTCAATTTCTTGAATCACACGTTCAGGCTCAGCCTGTGGCAAATCAATTTTGTTGAGTACTGGAAGAACCTCAAGACCTTGTTCAATAGCGGTATAACAGTTCGCAACCGACTGTGCTTCCACGCCTTGCGCCGCATCTACAACCAACAATGCACCTTCACAGGCCGCTAGTGAGCGTGATACTTCATATGAAAAGTCAACGTGCCCCGGGGTATCAATAAAGTTCAATTGATACTCTTGCCCATTTGGATGGGTATAATACAAAGTAACCGACGCAGCCTTAATAGTAATACCGCGCTCACGCTCAAGCTCCATGGAGTCTAGTACTTGTGCTTGCATTTCACGATCTTGCAAACCACCACAGGTCTGAATAAAACGATCGGCAAGCGTCGACTTACCGTGGTCGATATGCGCAATAATCGAGAAGTTACGGATATTTTTAATATCAACAGATTTTTTAGCTTGCGCCATGGGCTACCTTGAACAAAATGAAGCGTTATGCAGACAAATTTCGATGCATAACAAAAGCCGAATAGAAATTGCGAAGGATTATAGCAGATGGTTTTTTCAAAGTATCCATAATAATACGCTTCCTTCTCACAACTCAGACGCTTTTTTACGTTTTTCGCTTCGTACTGAGCTTTTTGAATAATTCATTGAAAAATCTAGGGCATTCACATCTTTTGCAAGCGGTTGGTAAGCTTGGGTAAAACTGGGTGACATTCGTTTCGGGCGTCCCGTTTCAATTTCAACACATGCCCACTTGGTTTGTGCAACAAATAAAATACTATTGTCTTTAGGTCTATAAAACACATACTGGCGTGATGAATATAAAGCGTTTATATCGTCAAACCATGTCCGTAAGATGATTTCATCCGCTTCAAATGCAGCTTTTCGGTACTGCACATGATGCTCAACCGCAACCATGGCATGTTTTAATTCAATATATTCTTTTAAGCCCAAACCCAAAGCATCAATATGTGCTGTTGCAACATCCTGCATCCAATGCATATAAACCACATTATTCACATGGCCCAACTGGTCGATATGTTCTGCTTGTACCTGAAGGTTTAAATCAAAAATACTACTCATAAGAACTCTATCTAATCCCCATTTCCTCGAAGAATGTCGCAGTGTACGCCAATCAAAGACAGCATCAAATTGCAAAAAATAAAAAACCACTCTTACGAGTGGTTTTTACACTTATTTATTGGATACGCATACCCAAGATGGCTGGTGTACCTTGTCGAATGATTCCAACCCGAGCAACCTGACCTTTTTTCAAATCAGATACAGCCTGAACAAAATCATTAGTATCAGTAATCAACTTGTTATTAATACGAGTGACAACATCTCCAGCGGTCATACCTGCCTGTGCAGCTGCTCCACCACGCTTCACTTCTTGAATGAGAACACCACCTTTTAGCTTTAATTGAGATGATTCAACTGGCGATAAATTACGAATCGCCACACCTAGAACAGGTCCTTTTGCTTGTGCAGTTGCATCTGACTTTGCTGGTGTATCATCTGGTGCAGTGGTCAGTGTCGCTGAAATATTGCGCTTTTTATCGTCACGTAAAATCTCTAACTGTACCGTTTGATTTGGCATAGTACGGTTTAAATAATTCAATAATTCAGATGTTCTTGAAATCGGTGTTCCATTAAATTTTAAAATAATATCGCCTGCTTTTAACCCTGCTTTTTCTGCAGGTGAATTTGGCTGTACATTAGTAATCAGTGAACCTTCTGGTTTCGGTAAATTATAAGATTCAGCCAAATTGCGGTCTAAATCCTGTAAATTGAAACCTAAATAAGAACGTGTGACTTTACCTGTTTTCTTCAGTTGGTCAGCAATGTCCATGGCAACGTCTATAGGAATCGAAAAAGACAGTCCCATATACCCGCCCGTACCACTGAAAATACGTGAGTTCACCCCAACCACTTCACCCTGTTGATTAAACAATGGTCCACCTGAGTTTCCAGGGTTTAAAGCTACATCAGTTTGAATAAAGGGTACAGACGTTTCCCCCATCATATTACGCATCTTGGCACTGACAATACCTGCTGAGGCAGAGTAATCAAAACCAAAAGGAGAGCCAATCGCAAGCACAGGTTCGCCTACACGCAGTTGGTCAACATTACCGGCACGGAGTGATGGAAAATTTGTGCCATTCACCTTAAGTAAGGCCACATCGGTTCGTTCATCGCTACCCACCACGGTCGCATCCAGTTCACGGCGGTCATTAAACATAATGGTGACTTTCGATGCATCTTCTACAACGTGGTGGTTTGTCAGCAAGTAACCATCTTTACTAATAAAAAATGCGCTGCCATAAGCCGTTTTTTCTTGCGGTGCTTGCTGCTGTGGAATAATGACTTGATTGCCAAAGAAACGCTTTAAAATTTCAGGTATCTGCTGTTGCATTAACTCTTCTTGAGTCATTTTCTTTACAACATTGACACTGACTACCGCAGGGCTGACTTGCTCAACTAAATTTGAGAAATCAACAGGTGCTGCCTGTGTTTGTACGGCAGCCATTGTGCATGCAACAGCAAAAAAACCAGTGTGTATAGCGCGACTTTTCATATCAAGCATTGACCTATGTGTTTGTTATCAATTTATGTATTAGCGTTTTTAGCATAAAGTTTGTCTATCTTGGGTAATAATATGTTCTATTATGTTTGTATAAACAGATGCTTAAACTTTGCTTAAAAAACAAGTTCTTTATTTATATTTTCCATAATTTGAATAGATATTGCCCTTGCCTTTTTGTGAAAAAAGCGCTGTGATTAGCAAACTTTTTCCAAATTAGCTGACGGACATGTCTAATTTAAGCACAACGCATCATTTTGATGTGATTATTGTGGGAAGTGGCGGTGCAGGCCTGAGCTTAGCCTTATCGTTGCCTCAACATTTCAATATTGCTGTTCTTGCAAAATCAAATCTGACTGATGCAAGTACCTTCTATGCGCAAGGTGGCGTTGCTGCTGTTTTAGACGAAACGGATTCTATCGAACAGCACATTGATGACACCATGATTGCTGGTGCTCATCTTTGTGAGGTTGATGCCGTTAAACAAACAGTGGAAGGTGGTAAACCTTCTGTTGACTTTCTGCTGAAACATGGCGTGCAATTTACGCTTGATGATCAAGAACAATTGCACCTGACCCGTGAGGGTGGGCATTCACAGCGCCGTATTATTCATGCTGCCGATGCTACAGGCCGTGCCATTTCAACAACCTTAGTTGAACGTGCAATTGAAAAAGACAACATCACTATTTTTGAAAATTATATTGCGATTGATTTAATCACCTCTCAAAAATTAGGCTTAGAAGAACAGAATAATCGTGCTCTCGGTCTTTATGTACTGGATGAAAAGACTGAAAAAGTCCATACATTTTTAGCACCTTTCACTGCTTTAGCCTGTGGCGGGGCAATGAAAGCCTACCTGTATACTTCAAACCCTGACATTGCAACGGGTGACGGTATTGCAATGGCTTTTCGAGCAGGCTGCCGCGTGGCCAATATGGAATTTAACCAATTCCACCCAACCTGCCTCTATCATCCACAAGCACGCTCTTTTCTGATTACTGAAGCGATGCGCGGTGAAGGTGCTTATCTGCGTCTACCCGATGGTGAACGCTTTATGTTGCGCTTTGATGAGCGCGCTGAACTTGCACCCCGCGACATTGTGGCACGTGCCATTGACTATGAAATCAAACGCTTAGGTATTCGTCATGTCTGGCTCGACATTAGTCATAAACCCGAAAGTTTCATTAAAGAACACTTTCCGACCTTGTATGCACGTTTGCTCGAACTTGGCATCGACATTACCAAGGAAATGATTCCTGTAGTTCCTGCTGCGCACTATACCTGCGGCGGTGTCGTGGTTGATGAACATAGTCAAACTGACATTCAAGGTTTATATGCGATTGGTGAAACATCATATACAGGTTTGCATGGTGCTAACCGTATGGCGAGCAACTCACTCTTAGAATGTTTTGTGTATGGTATGAGTGCTGCGGAACACATCGAGAAAAGTTTTGATTCAAATTACCAATCTCCAACGGCTCCAGCTTGGGACGATTCCCAAGTGACAAATCCTGATGAAGATGTGGTGATTTTGCAAAACTGGGATGAACTGCGTCAGACCATGTGGAACTATGTCGGCATTGTCCGCACCACAAAACGTCTTGAACGCGCACTCCACCGTATTGAAATGTTGAAGCGGGAAATTACCGAGTATTACCAAGATTATCAAGTCAGTAAGAACTTAATTGAGCTACGTAATTTGGTTTTAGTCTCTGAAATGATTGTGCGCTGTGCTATGGAACGCAAAGAATCTCGTGGTTTACACTACACTTTAGATTACCCTGAGCTATCAAATGAACTGCGTAAAACGGTACTTACTCCGCCCAACTTCGAAGTTGAAACACCTTTAGTGAACAGCTAAATTTAACCCCTAATAAAAGCCTGACTATCAGGCTTTTATTTTTAAATTATCATCTTAGGATTTTGGCGGAATAGAATATGTGCCCACCACATGTGCAATCGGCTCATCCTTCCCGACAGAATATAACCACACATCACCAACCACCAGCGCTTTGCCTACTTTCATCAGTTTACACTCACCACGTATATTTGCTGACGCAACAGGTTTACTGAGAAAATTAATCGACAAATTAGTGGTCACAGCTAAACCGACTATCCCAATCTCTCCTAAAATAGCAATATACAGCGCATAGTCAGCAAGGGTCATCATAGTTGGGCCTGAAACCGTACCGCCTGGTCGCAAGTCGCGGTCATCAACTTGATAGAGCACCGTTGCAGCACGCTCAGTGACTGACTCAATACAACATTTTTCTAAACTTTGTGGAAATTCCTTTTCTAAAAAAGCCACAATTTCGGTTAAGTTACTTTTCATTTTCCCTGCTATTTACAATCCTTTGTAACTGACTATAAAAGAAAAATTCATTTCACTACAATCCCGAAATGGAAATTTCAGGATAGTTTTTAGTTTAAATATTGCAACGCTTGTGCAAAAACCTGCTCTGGTGACTGGGTCGCATCCAAGCGTTTGACCCGCTCAGGATACTGCTCCCAGAGCTGCTGATAACCTGCCCGTACTTTTTCAAAAAAAGTGACTTTTTCTTGTTCAAAGCGGTCTAAAGCCCCACGTTCACGTGCGCGCGACATACCTGTTTCAATCGGTGCATCGAGCCAAAATGTAATATTTGGCATATGACTCACAAAGTGATCATTCAAGAGTTGCAACTTCGACTGGCTTAAACCGCGTCCTGCACATTGGTAAGCAAAGCTCGCATCGGTAAAGCGGTCGCATAGTACTGTTTTTTGTTCAGTCAATGCAGGAACAATCACTTGCTGTAAATGCTGTGCACGTGCTGCATACATTAACAATAGTTCCGTGTCATTTGACATCGACTCTTCATGATTAACAGAGAGTAACAAGGCACGGATTTGCTCAGCCATCGGTGTACCGCCTGGTTCACGGGTTAAAACAACCTGTTGGCCTTGTTGCTCTAGATGCTCATAAATTTTGCGAATCAGTGTGGTTTTACCGACACCTTCTGTGCCCTCAAAACTAATAAACATCTATTCACCTTTCTTGGTTTTTAAAACGCTGAGATATTCTTGTACAGCTTGATTATGCTGCTCCAAAGTCTCACTAAATGTGTGACCACCATTCCCCGTTGCAACAAAGTAGATGTTTTTGCTGTTGTCTGGATGCATAGTGGCTTCAATGGCTTTTTTACTTGGTAAAGCAATTGGCGTTGGCGGTAAGCCATTGATGGTATAAGTATTATAAGCGGTTGGCGTACGTAAGTCTTGGCGGCTAATATTGCCTGTATATTTATCCCCCATACCATAAATCACGGTTGGGTCCGTTTGCAAACGCATACCGAGTTGAAGGCGACGCGCAAACACACCTGACACTTGCTCCAGTTCACGATCAACATTGGTTTCTTTTTCAATGATAGAGGCCATGATCAAGGCTTCGTATTTGTCTTTATACGGCAAATTTGCCGCACGGTTTGCCCACGCTTCATCTAAAGTTTTCATTTGGCGTTTGTATAAATCCGTTAAGATTTTTTTGTCCGACTCACCTTTAGCAAAAAAGTAAGTATCTGGCGCAAACAGTCCTTCTGCATGGTCATAAGGAATCTCTAAAGCTTTTAAAAGCTGATCCATGGGCAAATTAGACACTTCTTTTTTGACGAGAACATCTTTTTTTAACGCTTCAACCAGTTGTTTAAAAGTCGTGCCTTCTATTACCAATATACGGTTCATTTGCGCATTATCGACATTGGAAATCATATCCAAAACTTGGCGAATACTCATACCTTCATGTACTTCATAAACGCCCGCTTTCAGCGTGTCATGAATAAAAATCTTTTGATAGAGCTTTAAAATAATCGGAAAATTTGCAGTATCATCTTTGACCAAACGGTCGATAAAACCAGAATAGGTATCGCCTGAATTAATGGCCAGTAATTGCTTTTTGCCTTCAATCGGATAGGACTTAAATAAGCTTAACCACAGTACAACCATCACTAAAACAAGGATGCTTACAGCAATCAATAACAAAGCTTTGATTTTACGTTTGGGCGGTTGTATTTTCTTTTTCGATTTGGTTTTGGCTGCGGACATACTAGTGCATCTGATTAAGTTGAAGACGATAAAACAAATCTATACATGGTTGAACATCTAAATGCTGATGGTTCAAACTTTTGGCTATTTTCATAGGGCTCAAGGCATTGCAAAAAAATACACTTTGAAAGCGTGGAATTTCTTCCATATCCACCATTCTCAGCTCACAGGCAATACCTTGCTGTTGCATACGCGCCAATATTTCTGCGCGCATAACGCCATGCACGCCATTATAACGAAGTTCAGGACTAATCCACCGATCATTTATCAGAATGAAACAATTACTGCTCACACCTTCAACAACAGAACCTTGTACATCGGTCACTAATGCTTCCAACCAGCCTTGGTGCTCTGCCTCACGCTTGAGTAAAACTTGCTCTAAACGATTCAAACTCTTCACACCGACCAACTGTGGCATATTCAAGCCCATCGCAAGTTGCAGCACTCCTGAATCAATTTCACTGTATGTCAACGCTTCTAATGCTTGCGGATAAAAAAAGACCCAAACATCCGCAGGCTGTGTTGGCAAACTATAACCTCGTTGCCCTTCACCCCGACTGACCACAATTTTCATAGTGCCATTTAAATTTACATGGTCTTGTTTGAAAAGTTCGATGGTTTGTTGAATATAAGATAAGTCTGCTGACAACAGCAAACGCTCACAGCCCAAATGCAAACGAGCTATATGCAATGACTCTAATTCAATCACACCATTACAAATTCTTGCCGTAGTAAAACATCCATCACCATAATGAAATGCACGGTCTAATAATTCTATTTGTTTGACTTTTTCTGCATTTTTATAGCATTGCATATCTATTTGCCTTGAAACAATGATCCGCCTTAGTTTAATGAATTCAGCGCAGAACCTCTTTTCATTTTTATTCATATAAAATTCGTTTTTTATTATTTTTTTAGCAATAAGACTCGCAGTATTCTTGGCTCATATTTAAAAACGCTTAAAATTTGAGGTCTCACATGAGCTTATCGAAGTTAAAAATCGGGGTACTAGCAACGCTAGTTTCAGTTACATCTTTTGGCGCAGTCGCAAAAGATTTTCTAAATGTCTCGTATGATCCAACACGTGAGTTGTATGAAAATGTCAATAAACAGTTTGGGGCATATTGGAAGCAGCGTACTGGACAAGACATCAACTTTAAACAATCCCACGGTGGTTCAGGTAAACAAGCGCGTTCAGTCATTGATGGTTTAGGTGCAGATGTCGTAACACTTGCACTTGCAGCGGACATTGACGTAATTGCTGAAAAAGCAAAACTCTTACCAACCAACTGGCAAAAGAAGCTTCCAAATAACTCGACCCCGTATACATCAACAATTGTATTCCTCGTGCGTAAGGGTAACCCTAAAGGTATTAAGGACTGGGGTGATTTGGTTAAACCTGATGTTGCGATTATCACACCAAACCCAAAAACTTCTGGTGGTGCACGTTGGAACTATTTAGCCGCTTGGGCTTGGGCAAAGCATCAACCTGCGGGCAATGATGCCAAGGCACAAGAATTCGTGCGTAAAATTTATAAAAATACCAAAGTACTTGACTCAGGTGCACGTGGTGCAACCACAACTTTTGCTGAACGTGGCATTGGAGACGTCTTACTCGCATGGGAAAACGAAGCTCATTTAGCACTTCGTGAACAACCAGGTAAGTTTGAAATTGTGACTCCATCACTGTCTATCTTGGCTGAACCACCTGTTGCTATTGTTGAAAAGAATGCAGAAAAAGACGGCAATCTGAACTTAGCCAAAGCATATTTGAACTATTTATATTCGCCAGCGGGTCAAGAAATTGCAGCAAAAAACTTCTATCGCCCACGTAATGCAAGCGTCTTGAAAAAATATGCAACCACATTCAAACCGTTGAAGTTGGTGACCATTGATAAAGAATTTGGTGGTTGGACCAAAGTACAAAAACAACACTTTGAAAATGGTGGTGTGTACGACCAAATCGTGAAAGCGAATACTGCAAAATAAGCAACGAATCAAGTAAACATCTGTAAGGGAGCATCGACATGATTCATACTGTAATTGTACCGGGCGTGGGTGGGAGTGAACATGACCACTGGCAATCATGGTTACAACGTCAGCTTAAGTCGTGCTCTCGTGTACAGCAACAGGATTGGAATAAACCTGTACTCCATGAATGGATTGAACAATTTGTCAAAACAGTGCAGTCCGTTTCAGAACCCATCCAAATTGTGGCGCATAGCTTTGGATGCTTAACCACAGTTGCGGCATTAGCTCAGCATCCAGAACTGAATCAGAAAGTTAAAAATCTTGTTTTGGTTGCGCCAGCTAATCCCGCACGCTTTGGGGATTTAGGTTTTGCACGTGATAGTCAAAATGACTATCAGCAATACTTTCACCACCTTAAAATTCAAGTTCCGACACAAATGATCATTAGTGAAAATGATCCTTGGTTAGGTTTTGAAGATGCAATGCAACTTTCTAAAGCTTGGAAAATTAAACCTAAAAATTTAGGTCAAGTTGGTCATATCAATGTTGCATCAGGTTTTGGTCCATTTCCTGAAATTTATGATTTTTTGATTTCAGAAAATGTACTAAAAAATGTCGATTTCCGCAATGAAAGCAATTATTTATTTAAATTTGCTATTTAAACACTGCAAATAATGTTTGTGCCGAAATTTAGTTTTATTTGGGCTGACCACTTTTGAGTCAGTCTTCTCTCTTTGAGGAGTAATCATGTCGCAGCGATCCCGAGTGCTGCCAGGATTTGGTCTTTCTCTAGGCTTTACCCTAGCATATCTGTCATTAATTGTTTTGATTCCGTTGTCTGCCGTTTTTATTAAATCCTTAGGCATCGGTTGGGATGGTTTATGGGAAATTTTAAGCTCAGAACGCATCTTAAAATCTCTACAGCTCAGTTTTAGTGCTGCATTAATTGCTGCGTTTATTAATGTGGTCTTTGGTTTATTACTAGCATGGTGCTTGGTTCGTTATAGCTTCCCGGGCAAACGTATTGTCGATGCTTTGGTCGATTTGCCTTTTGCCTTACCCACTGCGGTTGCAGGTATTGCACTGACTTCTCTTTATGCGCCTACAGGCTGGATTGGTCAGTATCTTGAGCCTTTAGGGATTCAAGTGGCATACACTCCAATTGGGATTACTCTAGCCCTTATTTTTATTGGTATTCCTTTCGTAGTTCGTACCGTCCAACCTGTACTGAGCGACTTGGAAACTGAGTTAGAAGAAGCAGCATCGGCATTGGGTGCAAACCGTCTGCAAATTGTCACGAAAGTCATTTTTCCGATTTTATTTCCAGCACTTATCACGGGTTTTGCTTTGGCATTTGCACGTGGGGTCGGTGAATACGGCTCGGTGATCTTTATTGCAGGCAATCAGCCTTTCAAAACTGAAATTGCGCCACTCATGATTATTTCGCGTCTAGAAGAATATGACTATGCAGGTGCAACCACGATTGCTGTCGTCATGTTAGTGCTGTCATTCGCTATTTTATTCCTGATTAACTTGTTACAGGCATGGGCCAGCCGCCGCACAGGGAGAACTGCACGATGAATATCAACAGTAATGCACTGGCTGAAAAACTCCAATCGCGTGATGCGACACGTGAACCCACTTGGGTTCGCTACACCCTGATTACTATTGCTCTGCTGTTCTTTCTGAGCTGTTTGATCTTACCGCTGATTTTGGTGTTTGTTGAAGCCTTTAAACAAGGTGTGGGCGTCTATACCCAAGCCTTGGTTCATCCTGATACATTATCTGCGGTCAAACTCACTTTATTAACTGCTGTGATTGCGGTTCCACTGAATGTGGTATTTGGTGTTGCAGCAGCATGGTGTGTTGCCAAATTCAACTTCCGTGGTAAATCAATCCTAACCACGATTATTGATATGCCTTTTTCTGTGTCACCTGTTATCGCAGGTTTAATGCTGGTGTTGATTTTCGGTACACAAGGTTGGTTTGGCGGTTGGCTCATGGATCATGACATCAAGATTCTCTATGCTGTTCCTGCCATCGTATTGGCAACGATCTTTATTACTGTTCCTTTTGTAGCACGTGAGCTGATTCCTCTAATGGAAGCTCAGGGAACTGAAGAAGAAGAAGCGGCGATTGTCCTTGGTGCATCAGGCTGGCAAACATTCTGGAAAGTAACCCTACCCAACATTAAATGGGGTCTGATTTACGGAGTCATTCTGTGTAATGCACGTGCCATGGGTGAATTTGGTGCAGTATCAGTAGTTTCTGGACACATTCGTGGTGAAACCAACACTTTGCCATTGCACGTTGAGATTCTCTATAACGAATATACTTTCAGTGCTGCTTTTGCTGTGTCTTCACTGTTGGCGCTATTAGCGATTGTAACGCTTGTTTTAAAAACATGGGTTGAGCTACGCCAAGAAAAGCAAAACAAACAAAATGATTCAACCGTTTAAAGGAATGACCTCATGAGTATTCAAGTTAAAAATATTGAAAAACACTTTGGTGCATTCCATGCGCTGAATAACATTTCCCTCGATTTTCCTGATGGTCAATTGGTTGCGTTACTTGGCCCATCAGGCTGTGGTAAAACCACTCTACTCCGCATCATTGCGGGGCTTGAGTCTGCAGATGGCGGTCAAGTCATCTTAGAAGGTGAAGATGCGACCAATGTCCACGTACGTGAACGTGAAGTCGGTTTTGTATTTCAGCACTACGCATTGTTCCGCCATATGACTGTATTTGAAAATATTGCTTTTGGCCTTCGTGTACGACCACGTTCAACACGTCCTTCTGAAGCTGAAATTAAAAAACGTGTCACACGTTTGCTGGATCTAGTCCAATTGGGCTTTTTGGCAGATCGCTACCCTGCGCAACTCTCAGGCGGTCAACGTCAACGTATTGCGTTGGCACGTGCTTTGGCCGTTGAACCACGTGTACTATTACTGGATGAACCTTTTGGAGCACTAGATGCCAAAGTACGTAAAGAGCTCCGTCGTTGGCTACGTACACTGCATGATGAATTACATATTACTTCCATCTTTGTCACCCATGACCAAGAAGAAGCACTTGAGGTTGCAGACCAAATCATCGTAATGAACAAAGGTAATGTCGAACAAATTGGATCACCACGTGAAGTGTATGAAAAGCCTGCAACGCCGTTTGTATTCGATTTCCTTGGTCAAGCAAACCGTTTCGAAGGACAAAATAATGCAGGCACAATCCAGATTGGTGAAGACCGTATTCAATTAGACAGTTTACGCAATGCACCATCTGGTGAAGTCATCGCCTTTGCCCGTCCAGATGAATTACGTATCCATGCGCAGCCTCAAGACAATGCCATTCAAGCAACCTTTGTTCGTGAATTATGGATTGCAGGAAAAGTAGTTGCTGAATTACATGATCGTCAAGGTAAACTGATTGAAATATCACTCACGGCAGAAGAAGCAAGATTACACCAATTTAGACCGAACCAAACGGTATGGTTAAGCCCTTCTAACTTACATTTATTTGCAAAACCTGCGGCTTAAAACCAAGATGAAGGGGCATGTTGAATGCCTGCTTCATGATAAAAGAGATCCAAAATATGAACTTTCAACAACTTAGAATTATTCGGGAAACGGTGAGACAAAATTTCAACCTTACCGAAGCCTCTGCCGCACTGTACACCTCTCAGTCAGGCGTCAGTAAGCATATTAAAGACCTAGAAGATGAATTAGGTGTTCAACTGTTTATTCGTAAAGGAAAACGCTTACTCGGTTTAACCGAACCTGGTCAAGCCCTACTGGGTATTGTTGAACGTATGTTGGTCGATGCCGATAATATTAAACGTCTTGCAGATGATTTTAATCGTGTCGATGAAGGAACATTAACAATTGCAACAACGCATACACAAGCACGTTATGTATTGCCGCCTATTGTTAATCAATTTAAAAAAGAGTTTCCAAAAGTTCATCTCATTTTGCAACAAGCGAGCCCTGTAGAAATTACTGAGATGCTTCTTCAAGGCGAAGCCGACATTGGTATTGCGACTGAATCACTCACCGCAGAAGATAATCTGGCCAGCATACCATTCTATAATTGGCAGCACAGTATTATTACCCCACAAAACCATCCACTGGCAAGCAAACAAAATATTAGTATTGTAGACTTGGCGGAATATCCACTGATTACTTACCATGGTGGTTTTACAGGCCGTTCAAAAATTGACAAAGCTTTTGAAGATGCTGGTGTAGATGTTGACATCGTCATGTCTGCTCTAGATGCCGATGTCATTAAAACCTATGTCGAACTCAACATGGGCGTTGGTATTGTCAATAATGTAGCCTATGATGTTGAACGCGACTATCGTTTAAAACAAATCCCAACCGATATTTTTGGTCTCAACACGACATGGATTGCCGTGCGTAAAGGTCACTTACTACGTGGTTATGGCTATGAATTTATTTCACTCTGCTCACCAGATGCGGATATTAAAGCACTGAAAAGAGTCGCTTATCCAGAAGACTAATTTATTAATACTTTCAAAAAGAGGCTAACGAGCCCACTGCTGTCCCATAGTTAGACTTAAATAAAAAACCTGAGTCCAAAGTAGTTAAAATATAAGTGCGAACAAACACTTCAACTACAAGGATTCAGGTTTTGTCACATCAGAATACTGTATTTCATCAA
>NZ_BKFU01000035.1:0-36113 GCF_008980265.1 Acinetobacter sp. TUM15064
TGTATATAAACAAATTAATAATATATTTTTTATTTAAGTTTAAAGGCTATTTATTTTTTGTATGTTTTTGTTTAATAATATAAAGCAAGTTAAAAAAATAGGCTTTATGAAATGAGCTTAGTCCCCAAAAATCTCAATCAAAAAGTCACCAGAGAGATTATTGCCATTTTAATCATTAAAGTGATTATTTTAATGGTCATTAAGAACATTTGGTTCGACGCCCCAACGATTCCTAAAAATTTTGACAATCAAGTTGCTGAGCGTATTGCTGGCAATCCATCCCCAATCAAGGAGACACGTTGATGATTTCTGAAAGCGTGGTCGATCTCTCGCGGTTCCAGTTCGCTATGACCGCGATGTATCACTTTATTTTTGTTCCACTTACTATTGGTATGGCTTTTATTCTTGCCATTATGGAAACCACTTATGTGATTTCTGGCAAAGAAATTTATAAAGACATGACCAAATTCTGGGGAAAACTCTTCGGCATTAACTTTGCACTTGGGGTAACAACAGGTTTAACAATGGAGTTCCAGTTTGGTACAAACTGGGCGTACTACTCACATTATGTAGGCGACATTTTTGGCGCACCATTGGCAATCGAAGGCCTGATGGCTTTCTTCTTAGAGTCCACTTTTATTGGCCTATTCTTCTTTGGTTGGGATCGTCTTTCCAAAGTCCAGCATTTGGGTGTGACATGGTTGGTTGCACTTGGCTCCAATATGTCAGCCCTCTGGATTTTGGTTGCTAACGGCTGGATGCAAAACCCTGTTGGTTCTAAATTTAACTACGAAACCATGCGTATGGAACTAGTCGATTTTGGTGCCCTCATTTTCAACCCCGTTGCTCAAGTTAAATTTGTACATACTGTATCTGCAGGTTATGTAACTGGTTCGATTTTCGTTCTCGCTATTTCCAGTTATTACTTACTGAAAAAACGAGACGTTCCTTTTGCCCGTCGTTCATTTGCCATTGCAGCCATCTTTGGCTTGGCATCAACCTTATCTGTCATTTTACTCGGTGATGAATCAGGCTATGAAATTGGTGATGTACAAAAGACTAAACTTGCTGCCATTGAAGCAGAATGGGATACACACCCTGCACCTGCATCCATTACTTTGTTTGGTATTCCAAATAAAGAAACAATGACCACAGATTATGCCGTGAAAATTCCATATGTGATGGGCATTATTGCGACACGCTCCTTGGACAAACAAGTAACAGGCATTAAAGACTTAATCGCACAGCATGAAGTCCGTATTCGTAATGGTATGGTTGCATATTCTCAACTAGAAAAGCTTCGTGCAGGTGACACATCACCCGAACTTCAAGCAGCCTTCGAACATTCTCAAAAAGATTTAGGCTACGGTCTACTTTTGAAAAAATATACACCAAATGTTGTAGACGCATCTGAAGATCAAATTAAAGCTGCCGCAAAAGATACAATTCCGCATGTACCAAGCTTATTCTGGGCATTCCGTGCCATGGTGGCATCTGGTTTCTTAATGCTGTTGTTATTTGCCCTAGCAACCTTTGCTGTTGCAAAACGCAATGCAGAGAACAAACCATGGCTACTAAAATTTGCACTTTTCGCTCTGCCTCTACCATGGGTTGCTGCGCAAACAGGTTGGTACGTTGCTGAAGTAGGTCGTCAGCCTTGGACGATTGGTGAGGTTTTACCTACACACTTGTCAGCATCAAGCTTAAGCACAGGTGATGTATGGGGTTCTATCGCTGCCTTAGCTGCGTTCTATACTGTACTTTTGATTATTGAAATGTATTTAATGATCAAATTCTCACGTCTTGGTCCAAGTTCGCTTCACACAGGTAAATACCATTTTGAAAAACTTGAAGCAGCTCGCAATGAGGAGACTCAAGCATGATCGAATATGAATTACTCAAAATTATCTGGTGGGTCTTAGTCGGCATCCTGTTGATTGGCTTTGCCCTCACCGATGGCTTCGATATGGGCTCTATGGCGATCATGCCATTTGTAGGCAAAACAGATGAAGAACGTCGCGCAGCCATCAACACTATTGCTCCACACTGGGATGGTAACCAAGTTTGGTTCATTACTGCGGGTGGTGCATTATTTGCAGCATGGCCTATGGTTTATGCAACCGCATTCTCAGGCATGTATTGGGCGCTACTTTTAGTTCTGTTTGCCCTATTCTTGCGACCTGTAGGCTTTGACTACCGCTCCAAACTACAAAATACCAAATGGCGTACATCATGGGACTGGGGTTTAGCGGTTGGTGGTGCTGTGCCTGCGTTAGTCTTTGGCGTAGCCTTTGGCAATATGTTCTTGGGTGTTCCATTCAATTTAGATGAAACAGTACGCTCGACTTACACAGGTAGCTTCTTTGCTCTACTCAACCCATTTGCTTTGGTCTGCGGCCTAGTCAGTTTATCTATGCTGTGTGCCCACGGCGGTGCATGGCTTATGCTCCGTACTGACGGTGACTTACGTAACCGTTCAGCACAAGCAACCAAACTGATGGGTATTGTTTATCTCATCTGTTTCTTAGGTGCTGGTGCTTGGTTGTATTTTGGTGGGATCGAAGGTTATACCCTAGTGGCGCCATTTGATACCAACGGTGTTGCTAACCCATTAGCCAAAGAAGTGGTGACCAATGCCAATCCAGGTTGGATGAATAACTATTCAACTTACCCAATCACGATGATTGCACCTATTGCAGGCATCTTAGGTGGTCTAATCGTCGTTCTTGCTGCAAGCAAAAATAAAGCGGGCTTAAGTTTCTTAGGTTCAAGCTTAGCTGTTATTGGTGCAATTTTGACTGCTGGTTTTGCACTATTCCCATTCCTTATGCCATCAAGCATCAACCCTGTTGCAAGCTTGACCATGTGGGATGCAGTTTCAAGTAAAACGACGTTGACTGTAATGACCGTTGCAGCCTGTATCTTTGTCCCACTTATTTTGTGTTATACCACTTGGTGTTACTACAAAATGTGGGGTGTTATTACCAACACTCACATTAAAGAGAATTCACACAGCCTTTACTAAGGTTGTGTCTAAGGAGATCAAATTATGTGGTATTTTGCATGGATTCTCGGCATTTTAATGGCTTGCTTTGCTGGCGTATTGAGTGCTTTATATATTGAACATCATCAAGACCTTGATGAGGAATAAACCATGACAGACGTTGCTATGGAAAACCAAACTGTAGATAAAAAGCCGAACAAAATTGCGATGCTAATTTCCTGCCTGTTGGCCTTTCCACTTGCAGCGGTGTTGTTAGTGCATCCTGCTGCTATGTTGGATGACAATGGTCACTATAGCCACAGCGCACTGATGTATATCATGATTGGTATTTCAGGTGGCTTTATCCACGGCGTTGGCTTCGTGCCACGCCACTGGATTTGGAAATGGTTATTTAGCCCGTTTCTATCGTGGCCACTGATGCTCTGGGGTTATTACACTTGGTTCTTCAGTTAAATAAAAAAGCCTTCATTTATTGAGGGCTTTTTTATTTGCATATGACAATTACATATCTGCAATCACACCTGTAATACCATTGATAATCATATCGACCGCGATGGTTCCAATCAATAAAGCCGAAAGTCGCCCTACAATATCAACATAACGGTCGATATATTTAGCATGCTTATAGCGCAAATGATCATGTGCAAATTTCATTAAAATCATCAATGCGCAGGTTAACGTTAAAGTTAAGAAAATAATCATGGCTGCGCCACCAATCGGTAAAGATATACCTGTCACCACAGCAGCACTGATCGTACCTGGACCAATCATAAAAGGCATCGCAATGGTTCCTGCCAAATGCTCAGGTGCACCACGCATTTCACCAATGGTATCTGCCCCCTGAAACACGTAGCGATAACCAATCACCAAGAAGATCAAACCACCAAATATTTGAAAGGCTTCAAAGCGTACATTTAAATATTTACTAAAGATCGCTTCTCCGCCCCATGCAAACAGCATAAATACCACAAAGGCAATGAGACAACCCTGAATCAAAGCCTTATTAAACACTTTGGCTTCGGAGTTCCGAATCATGCCAATCATGTAAATACTCATTAAAAACGGATTCAGCAATGAGAAGAACAAAGCAAAAGCATGTAAATATGAGGTCAACATGGTTCCTCCTAATTATCCTTGAGGATCTGGAAATAAGGGACGATTCCCCGGACTGATTCGATTGATATGTAAGAAGGTCATGTGGCGTTCATAGCGATCCAGCACATCATTAATCACCTGCTCTTTGGTATAACCGACTAGGTCGTTGCCTTGAGAGCCTTCATACAAATAGGTTTCAAGACGGTAATAGAAGCGTTTACCCAGTTTTCCGCGTTCACTAAAAGTCGGCGCGATATAACGTACTGGCCAAATTTGATAGACAAAGTTTTGTTCTTCTTCCAAATGAATCATCAAATCTAAATGATATAGATTTGGGTCTTCTTCTAGCGCACTTTCTTGAACACTGATGTCGATACCACGTTTTTGCATTTCCTCTGCAACCGCCATTACCGCAGGCCGGCAAATATCATCAAGCATACGCCGAGTATCGGTTGTTCCTGGATGGTGCATGACTCGGGACAAGCGTTTTTTCCAGTTAAGGATGTCGACATTGCCCACCACGGGTGCGGCATTTAAACTGCTACTGGCTTGTCGATAGTCTTCTAACCGTAACGACTTATACAAACCTGCCATCACTAAGAACATCACAAAACTGAACGGCAACCCCATAATGATAGTGGCATTTTGCAGTGCCGTAATCCCATTAGCCATCAGCATGGCAAGGGTCAATAAGCCAATGGCTACAGCCCAGAATACGCTCAACCAGCGTGGTGCATCATGGTCGACATTGGTAAATTGAGTAGTGAAATTACCCAATACCAGTGCACCAGAGTCCGCCGAGGTCACATAAAACAATAAGCCTGTAATTGTGGCTACACCTGCAATAAACGGAAACCACGGATACTGTGCCAGCAAGTCATAAAAACCATGTGCAGGATTCGCAATCACACTTTGTGCAAGGGCTAAATTGCCATCAAAAATCACACTATGTAGCGCACTATTTCCAAATATTGATAACCACGTGAGTGTGAAAAATAAAGGAATAATGAGTGTCCCGCTGACAAACTCACGAATGGTTCGCCCACGCGAAATACGTGCTAAAAACAAACCTACAAATGGAGACCAAGCCACCCACCATGCCCAAAAAAACAAGGTCCAACTGTTCATCCATTCTTTGGGTTGTTGAAAGGCAAAACTTTCCAATGTCATACTTGGAAAACGGTTAATGTAATCCCCAATATTTTGCACAAAAGCATTTAGTAGAAATTCAGTATTGCCTAAAAACAAAATAAACAGCATCAACCCAACAGAGACATAGATATTGATCTCGGAGAGAACACGCAGTCCTTTATTGACTCCTGACGTCACTGAGATAATGGTCATGACAACCGCCACCCCAATTAATGCCGCTTGCATCCAGAGGTTCTCAGGTAAGTCAAACAGCACATGTAAACCATAGTTCAACTGTACCACCCCAATCCCGCAGGTGGTCGCAATACCAAAAATAGTCCCGATCACCGCAGCGGTATCGACACTATGACCGATTGGGCCATGAATCTTTTTCCCAAAAATTGGATAGAGTGCTGAGCGAATGGTCAGGGGTAAATTATAACGATAACTAAAATACCCTAATGCCATGCCAATCAAAGCATACATACACCATCCAGTGAGGCCATAGTGAAATAGCGTCCACACCATACCTTGACGTGCCGCTTCTAGGGTCTGCCCCTCACCCACAGGTGGATGCATATAGTGGGATAAAGGTTCCGCCACCGAGAAGAACATCAAGTCGATGCCGATCCCAGCTGAGAACAACATGGCAGACCAACTTAAAAGGCTAAATTCGGGCTTAGAATGTTTGGGGCCTAATTTGATGTTGCCATAGCGTGAACAGGCAATAAAAATCACAAACACCATGTATAGGGTGGCTGCGAGTAAGTAGTACCAACTAAAGGTAGAGCTCACCCAAGCCAAGACCGTATTTAAGGTTCGATTGGCAAAGTCATTAAACAAAATGGTGGTAAGAGAAAAAATTAAAATAATGAGAGCTGAAATATAAAAGACCACACCATTTAAACGGTCTTTAGGCGCTAATGTTTGATCATCAACTGCTCTTGGATTATCTGTTGCCATACAATCCTCAAGAAAGTAAATAAAAAGACAAAAGCCAATTTTTAAACTTCTCGTGGTCGAGAGCTTAAAAATCGACTAACGAAAACGACAGTATTTTTATATGCAATAAAAATGCTATCTCTTTTAAACCCACAGGTCTAAATCATTTATTGGGTCGGTTTATTGGTACATATTAAAATATGTAAACCCGTTCCCTTTTCATCTATATCCCAATAGGGAACTTGTATCTTTCTCCCCACAAAATGACTATATGAGCTTTTGCCATCCTTAAAAAGTATAAAACCGTAATTTGCTTAAAATTTACACAAAATAAAACTACAGCTATTCATACCATTTATCTACCTGATAAATATAAATTTAGCTAAAAACCAAACCGCCAAATTGCTGACGCTTGCTGTGAATTTAAGCACCAGTGTACTTATTATTGATTGAACGTTCAATCAATAATAAGTATCATAAAAAAATGCTATGATACTTTCCATGTAAGTTATTGAATCTAACGCCTTTAAATTTAAGGCAAATTGTTCTGGATTGTCATGAATAAACGTAGAGTAAAACCTGAGCATGAGCGTCGTGAAGAAATTATCAATGCTGCCTATGCAGTCATTCACGAAGTAGGCTTATCCAACACCACCATTGCTCAAATTGCGAAAAAAGCACAGCTTTCTACGGGCATTGTGAGCCATTATTTTGGCGATAAACAAGGTCTTATTCACAGCTGCATGCGCCAAATGCTCAATGTCTTAGCCGAGACCACGGCAAGCTATAAGGCAAAGGTCGTGCAGCCCAATCCAGAACATTTGCTCAAAGCCATTATTGATGCCAACTTTGACATCAGTCAGGTCAACAACACTGCTATGCGGGTTTGGCTAGATTTTTGGTCTGCCAGTATGCATCAAGCCGACTTAGGTCGCCTGCAACGAATAAATGATCAACGTCTTTATTCAAATTTGAAGTTTCATTTCTTGCAACTCATGCCGAGACCACAGGCAAGCCAAGCAGCTAAAGGGTTAGCAGCACTGATTGATGGATTATGGTTACGTGGAAGTTTAAGTGGTCATCAAGCATTTGATCGTGATTTGGCACGTTCTATTGCATACGACTATGTCGATATGCAACTTCGCTTAATTCAACAGATACGGCAGGAACAACAAAATGAGTAATGTACAACTTCACTCGCTTTATATTCACGGACAATATTTCAATGCCACCAGTGGTCAAAGCTTTGACAGTATCAACCCTGCTACAGGTGAAGTCATTGCCACCATTCAACAAGCATCCAAAGCTGATGTCGATGCAGCCGTGCAAAGTGCTGTACAAGGACAGCGTGAATGGGCTGCCAAAACTGCGGTCGAACGTGCCCGTATTTTACGTCGTGCAGTCGATATTTTACGCGCTCGTAATGACGAGTTAGCTCGCCTAGAAACACTCGATACAGGTAAAGCATTCAGTGAAACCTCTACTGTCGATATTGTCACTGGTGCAGACGTTTTAGAATACTACGCGGGACTTGCAACTGCGATTCAAGGTGAGCAAGTGCCATTACGTGAAAGTAGTTTTTTCTACACGCGCCGTGAACCTTTAGGTGTAGTCGCAGGCATTGGCGCTTGGAATTATCCCATTCAAATTGCACTTTGGAAATCAGCTCCTGCCCTCGCTGCGGGGAATGCCATGATTTTTAAACCCAGCGAAGTGACACCGCTTACAGCCTTAAAACTAGCAGAGATTTATACTGAAGCAGGCGTACCCGCTGGAGTTTTCAACGTTGTACAAGGCTTTGGTGCTGACGTCGGTCAATGGTTGACTGGACACCCAGACATTCAAAAAATTTCGTTCACAGGCGGTGTGGCAACGGGTAAAAAGGTCATGGCCAGTGCTGCGGCTTCTAGTCTCAAAGAAGTCACCATGGAGCTCGGTGGCAAATCACCTCTGATTATTTGTGCCGACGCCAACCTTGACCGCGCAGCCGATATTGCGGTGATGGCAAACTTCTTTAGTTCAGGTCAAGTGTGTACCAATGGCACCCGTGTGTTTGTACCGCAAACCCTCAAGACTGCATTTGAACAAGCCATTATTGCACGTGTCAAACGTATCCGTATGGGGGACCCTATGCAAGCTGAAACCAACTTTGGACCTTTAGTCAGCTTTCCCCATATGGAAAAAGTCTTGTCTTATATTGAGTCAGGCAAACAACAAGGTGCAACCTTATTGATGGGTGGACAACGTGCCACCAAAGCAGCGCTTGCTCAAGGTGCGTATGTATTACCAACCGTTTTCACCGACTGTCATGACGACATGCACATTGTGCAGGATGAAATCTTTGGTCCAGTTATGAGCATTTTAAGCTATGACAGTATTGAAGAAGCCATTCAACGTGCCAACAACACCAGTTATGGTTTAGCTGCGGGTGTGGTCACACAAGATATTTCCCAAGCGCATCGCATTATTCATCAGCTTGAGGCAGGCATTTGCTGGATCAATACTTGGGGCGAATCCCCTGCTGAAATGCCTGTAGGTGGTTATAAACAATCGGGCGTTGGACGTGAAAATGGCATCACCACACTTGAACACTATACCCGCATCAAATCGGTTCAAGTTGAACTGGGCGAATACCAAAGTATTTTTAAAGTCTGAATTTTAACTATCTAAATCCTTAATCCATTTTATTTATTCTCTTTTCATCCTCAACTCAACATGTGGCCACGTTCTCATGCAACGTGGCCCTGCCATAGAAAAAGGATCATTATGCATTCTCAACACTACGATTATATTATTATTGGCGCAGGTTCTGCAGGTAATGTACTGGCTGCTCGCCTAACCGAAGACCCAGATGTTTCGGTACTCTTACTCGAAGCGGGTGGACCTGATTATCGTCTCGACTTTCGCACCCAAATGCCCGCTGCTTTGGCCTATCCTTTGCAAGGGCGTCGTTATAACTGGGCATATTTAACCGACCCAGAACCCCACATGAACAACCGTCGTATGGAATGTGGACGCGGTAAAGGCTTAGGCGGTTCGTCCCTCATTAATGGCATGTGTTATATCCGTGGAAATGCCATGGATTTAGAACAGTGGTCAACCCTTAAAGGTCTTGAAGACTGGAGCTATGCGGACTGTCTTCCTTACTACAAAAAGGCTGAAACCCGTGATATTGGTGGCAATGATTATCATGGTGATGCTGGCCCTGTTTCTGTTGCCACGCCTAAAGCAGACAATAACGTTTTATTCCACGCCATGGTTGAAGCGGGTGTGCAAGCAGGCTATCCACGCACCGATGATTTAAATGGTTATCAACAAGAAGGTTTCGGCCCAATGGATCGAACCGTAACCCCCAAAGGTCGACGTTCAAGCACCGCACGTGGCTATTTGGATATGGCCAAAGGTCGCGCGAATCTAACTATTACTACCCATGCCATGACCAATCAAATTTTGTTTAATGGCAAACAAGCAATTGGTGTTGAATATATTCAAGGAGCGAATCAAAACAACTTGCTTCAGGTCTACGCTAATAAGGAAGTTCTACTTTGTGCTGGAGCGATTGCATCACCGCAAATTTTGCAACGTTCAGGTGTGGGTTCAAGCACCTTACTTCAATCTCTCGACATTCCAGTTGTACACGACTTACCGGGTGTAGGTGAAAACCTGCAAGATCATTTAGAAATGTACTTACAATATAAGTGCATGCAACCTGTTTCTCTCTACCCTGCCTTAAAATGGCAAAACCAACCTGCGATTGGTGCAGAGTGGCTATTTAACGGTACTGGGATTGGAGCAAGCAACCAGTTTGAGGCAGGCGGCTTTATTCGATCATCTAAAGAGTTTGCTTGGCCAAATATTCAATATCACTTTTTGCCTGTTGCAATTAACTATAATGGCAGCAATGCCGTCAAAGAACATGGCTTCCAAGCCCATGTCGGTTCGATGCGCTCGCCTTCACGCGGTCGAGTACATGTGACCTCTAAGAATCCTTTCGACCATCCAAGTATTTTATTTAACTACATGTCGACCGAACAAGACTGGCAGGAATTTCGTGATGCCATCCGTATTACTCGAGAAATCATGCAACAACCTGCGCTTGATCCTTATCGAGGCGAAGAAATCAGCCCTGGAAAAGAGATACAAACCGACGCTGAATTGGACGAGTTTGTACGTAATCATGCTGAAACGGCTTATCATCCATCCTGTAGTTGTAAAATGGGGGAAGATGATATGGCGGTAGTCGATGGACAAGGTCGTGTACATGGGATGCAAAATTTACGTGTTGTTGATGCGTCGATTATGCCGCTCATTATCACAGGTAACTTAAATGCAACCACCATTATGATGGCTGAAAAAATCGCGGATCAAATACGTGGTCACCAAGCTTTACCACGTTCAACTGCTCCATTTTATCGCGCCGAAATCGCATAAATCTTAATGGTGTAAAACCTGACCTTTTATTTAGCTTTAGGATAATAAGGTCAGGCAATTATTCATATTTTCTAAAACAACATAATCACAACTTACTTTATTTTTAGGACTTACTTTCCAACTCAACTTATACATTTAAACGTTAAAAAAATTGGACTCTTGTATAGATATTCAACATCTGTATTTTAAATACAGAAATTACACCTAAATAAAACTCAATAAAAACAATGAATAAAAACAAACATCACTGATATTTATAATTTAACCGAACTCATTTACAATAAAAATTACTAAGTCAATACATATTTAGTCTAAAATACCCATAAATCAAAAATGCGTGATAGCTTAAAAAGTTAATCTTTGGCTGCTTGAGCTTTTAAGTATTACTTCAATTCTGCCAAGCTAATTTTTTACAAGCATCTCTATCACCATAATTGTTATTTTCTCTTCGCTATAAAGCGATCCAAAACCTGTCCCCAAGGTCATAATCGCATGAACAAATTTTTAAAATACCTTTTGGTATTGATCGTACTGCTTATTATTGCAGTCGTAATTTTCTTATTTAGACCCGTCACGTCTAAAAAAATTCAAACCACCAGCAACGAGCCTGTTGTTGACGCAGTCTTAGTTGGTGGTGGCATCATGAGTGCAACCCTAGGCACATACCTTAGTGAACTTGAGCCAAACTGGCAAATTCGCATGTATGAACGCCTAGACAAAGTTGCACAAGAAAGCTCTAATGGCTTCAACAATGCAGGCACAGGTCACTCTGGCTTTATGGAAATGAACTATACCTCTGAAAAAGATGGGAAAATGGACATTACCAAAGCTGTAAAAGTGGCTGAACAATTTGAAGTTGCAAAACAGTTCTGGTCTTATCAAGTCAAAGAAGGTGTTTTGGGACAACCCAATAGTTTCATCAACCCTGTACCGCACATTGCTTTCGTTTGGGGCGATAACGTGAATTTCCTCGAAAAACGTTATGCTGCAATGGTTAAAAACCCAATGTTTTATGGCATGAAATTCTCTGAAAATCCTGCTGAAATTAAACAATGGGCACCTTTGGTGATGAATGGCCGTGATGCTGCACAGAAAGTAGCTGCAACACGCATGGATGTAGGTTCGGATGTGAACTATGGTTCAATCACCACTCAATTGGTCGATCACCTTAAAAAACAATCTAACTTCCAGCTACAAACATCGACTGAAGTGACTGGCATTAGCCAAAACGATGATAAAACGTGGACTGTTGCATTTAAAAACCTCACTACAGGTAAAACAGATCATGTGAAAACGCGCTTTGTCTTTATTGGTGCAGGCGGTGCAGCGGTTAAACTTTTACAAATGACAGGCTTACCAGAAGCGAAGCAATATGCTGGCTTCCCTGTAGGTGGCGTGTTCTTAATGACCGACAACCCGAAAGTCACCGAAGGCCATACTGCAAAAGTTTATGGTCGTGCTGAATTAGGCGCACCTCCAATGTCTGTTCCACATATTGATACACGTTATATCGACGGTAAAAAATATGTGTTGTTTGGCCCATTTGCGACTTATTCAAACAAGTTCTTAAAACAAGGTTCTCAGCTTGATTTATTGAAATCAACCACTAAGAACAACGTTTTACCCATGACTGCTGTGGGTATGGAAAATCTTGATTTGGTGAAATACTTAGTTAGCCAAGTCATGATGACCGATGAAGACCGTTTTAATGAATTAAGAAAATACTATCCTGATGCAAAACCAGAAGACTGGCGCATGAATCAAGGTGGTCAACGTGTTCAAATCATTAAGAAAGAACCAGGCAAACCTGCAAGCTTGCAATTTGGTACCGAGATTTTTGCATCACAGGACGGTGCTGTTACTGCCCTATTAGGTGCATCCCCTGGCGCTTCGACTTCTCCTTATATTATGTTGAGCTTGCTTGAGAAAGCATTCCCTCAGCAAGTAGCAGGTAAATGGAATCCGAAATTACATGAAATTGTAAAATCGTACCAACAAGAGCTCAGCACCAATCCTGTGCTTCTTGACCAAGTTCGCCAATACACCAGTACAACCCTAGGTTTGAAATACACACCTATGGCAAAAGCTGCAAATGACGAAACTGCTGCGGTAGCAAAAGCACAGTAATCTGCTTTAAACCCTAAGAAGGATGGACTTTGCGCCATCCTTTTTTTTAATTCATATTTGAAATTATTCTGTTTATGTCGCTTTTCCATTCCGACGCTTTTTTGGCTTTTCGTTCACGTGATTTTTCACTTCTGAGTGTCAATCAGTTGTGCTTAATTCTAGCCATCATGATTCAAGAAGTCGTCATTGCCTATAGCGTTTACCAACTCACTCAGAATCCACTGAGCCTTGGCATGATTGCCTTAATTGAGTTACTGCCGTTCATTTGCCTCTCCCTGATTAGTGGCGACTGGGCTGACCGCTATAACCGACAAAAAATTGTGCAGTGGAGTTTTAGCTGTAGCACTCTAATTCCATTATTATTTATTGTTCTTTTTTCTCAGTACCAACAACAGCATATTCAACAAAATACACTTTTATGTGGCATTTATAGCCTCATCTTTTGCTTAGGCATACTTAGAGGCATTTACAGCCCATCATTTAATTCATTACGCCCGTTTCTCACCCCAGAGTCAGCCTATAGCAATGCAGCCACTTGGACGGCACTCATTTGGCAAATGGGAGGCATTTTAGCACCCTTATGTGCAGGACTTTTACTCGGCCAACTTGGGCTTGAAAAAACCCTCTTTATTGTTTTTTTCTTATGCTGCATGGGTAGCATCTGCTTATTCGGATTAAGTCCTCGTCAATTCCCTAGCCCGCATAAACAGCATTTAAGCAAAAGCTTAAAAGAGGCCTATGTGTTTATCTTTAAACATCCACTGATGTTTTGGAGCATGTTGCTGGATCTCAGCGCCATGCTTTTTTGTAGTGTCATTATCTTGCTGCCTATTTTTGCACACGATATCCTGCATCTAGGCGTTGAAGGCTTAGGCATACTCAGAGCTGCACCTGCGATGGGTGCCTGTATCATGATGTTGGTGCTGACCTGTTATTCTCCAATGCAAAATGCATGGAGAAACATGCTCTATAGTAGTTTTGCCATTGCTTTGTGCACTTTAGCTTTCGCACTATCCTCCCATCTTTGGCTCTCAGTCTTCTTCCTTGTTTTGATCGGCGCCTTTGATAGCATCAGCATGGTCATTCGCCAAACCTTATTACAACAGCTCCCACCGAAAGCACTATTAGGGCGTGTAGCAGCTTTAAATGGCATCTTAGTGACTTCAGGCAATCAGCTGGGTGCACTACACATGAGCCTGATGACGCGTTATTTTTCTGTGGTGCCAGCCGTCCTTATTGGTGGGACACTATGCTTAATGATTTGTGGTCTAAGTTCAACTCGTACGCGACATTTACTCAGAGTATCTCCAACACGGAAAAAGCATGCTACCGCCACAAGAAGCGAATAGCATGTTAAGCTTCAAATCCTCTTTTAATACGATGTGAGTTTTCAATAGAGCAAATTATGAAACTGATTCTCCCCTTTTCACACACTCTCTATACCAAACTCTATTCTCTCGTACTATTCGTGTTGCTGGCTTATTGCCTATTTAATGCAATCTATAGTGTGATTATTGGTGGAAAAAGCGCGTACCTTTTTAGTGGTCTGGTTTTAATTTTTCAAACCATCCTTGTTTTTAAAGCATCATTAAATAAAAAGATCTATAACGTTTTGGGATTGATTGGACTTATTTTATGTCTGGTTTATTTACATCATTGGGCATTTCTTTTTCAGCATGAAAGTATTGCGATTCTTCCCTCAGTCATACTCGCCCTACTTAGCTTAGGCTATTTTTCACAGCAACATTTGCGTTTAAATCTATTGAAGGTGGCTTTACTTTTTGGGCTGTTTATACTGGCTTATACGCAATACCATGACTTGAACACTCTACAAAACTACTATAATAGCTTGCATACAGGCGAAACATGGCAACAGTATGGTGCTTTATAAAACCTAAAAATACAGCCTAGTTTTCTCAGTATGACATAAGTTTTAAATACAAAAAAAGCCAGCAATAGTGCTGGCTTGATTCTTTTAGACTTTAGCGATGGGTATGGATTGACATTACAATACCCATACTGGCCAACATAGTAATCACCGCCGTTCCACCATAACTCATCAACGGTAAAGGATCACCTGTTACTGGTAAAATTCCGCTCACCATCCCCGAGTTTAACAATACGAAGAAAAAGAACGTTAAGCCCACAGCACCTGCATATAAACGACCAAAATTATGAAAGCTATTCATCCCAATAATCAAACAACGAATAATAATTGCGGCAAATAAGCTAAACAGCAAAAACACCCCAATAAAACCAAACTCTTCCGCATAGGTCGACATAATGAAATCGGTATGATGCTCTGGCAAATATCCCAAATGTGACTGTGTACCTTCAGTGAAGCCCTTACCCATTAAGCCACCTGAACCAATGGCAATCTTGGATTGGATAATATTCCAACCCGCACCCAATGCATCTGACTCAGGATCAAATAAAGTGAGCACTCGCTTTTTCTGATATTCTTGTAAAAAGAACATCCACAGCAAAGGTGTAGCAACAGCCAAAGCACCACAGGCCAAAGCAATCAGACGCCAAGAAATACCACTGAGGAAAATGACACACACTCCGGGAATCAAGAGACCTAAGTTTAAGTCAGGTTGCAAAGCAGCCAATAAAAACGGCAACATCATGATGCCCAACGAAATCACAATGTGCATAAACTTCGGTGGAAAAGCACGACCTGCGAAGTACCACGCCATCATTAAAGGCATAGCAAACTTCATAAACTCAGAAGGCTGCATACTGCCTATACCCGGCAGACTGATCCAGCGCCTTGCTCCCATTCGAGTTTCACCCACAACCAAGACCAGTACCATCAAAATCACTGCGAAGATGAAAAAATAAGGACTAATGGCCTGATAGACTTTGGGTGGAATTTGCGCACAGATAATCATCACAATGAAGCCTACAGCAAAACTGGTGGCTTGGCGAAATACCATACCCATATCTTGTGCTGAGGCACTATAGATTACCAGCAAGCCCAAAATGGCATTTAAAATAAGAAAACATAAAAGCCATGGATCTAAATGTAGTTTAGCCCAACGAGATGAGTCATGTTTAATGCTTCTGCCGTCACGTAAAGACTGACGTAAAAAACGATACTGTTGTGATGGTATCATTTGCGTAATTTGAATGAGCTAAAGACAGGGCAAATTATAAGTTTAAAGTGTTTTAGATAACATCATTCAAACCCATATTTCTGTAGTTTTCGCCCAATAAATCCAATTATTTTTTTATTGTGCCGCTAAAATAAGTCGTGCAAGCTCTAGGTCATCAGGATAGGTAATTTTAATATTATCAGAACGGCCTTGTACGACTTGAACTGGTTGACCTACAAACTCCAAAGCACTAGCTTCGTCGGTAATGACTGCATTTGCTGCAAGTGCATGCTCAATGGCTGACTTCAAAACACCCAGTTTAGCAATCTGTGGGGTTTGTGCCTGCCAAAGCTGTGAACGGTCAATCGTTTCTTGAATATTTTGCGCTGAGACCACTCGCTTTAAAGTATCCCTAACAGGAATCGCTAAAATCGCCCCTGTATTGAACTGAATAGCAGTATCAACCAGTTGCCATAGACAATCCTGCGTTACACATGGACGTGCTGCATCATGCACAAAGACCCAGTCGTCAGCATTAGCGATTGTGGAAAGATAATTGAGCGCATTGAGCACCGAGTTTACACGCTCAGCACCACCTTCACAGAAATGTGCTTTTTCCATATTGGTAAAAGGCAAACTTTGAGCGACATCATCATCTGAACCAATCGCCAAAACATAGCCTTGTAAAGGTAAATGATTTAGACGAGAAACCGTATGCTCAAGCACAGTTTTTTGACCAATCATTTGGTATTGTTTCAGTTCTGATTTAGAGAAACGACTTCCAGAACCTGCAGCAGGAATAATCGCCCACAATTTATGGGGTAGCTGGAGGGAGTTCAGGCTCATCGTCTTCATTGGTCCGCAAATCAATTTGGGCGTTCGGATTAATATAAACAGGTTTATATTGAGTACTGATGGTACTCATTTGAATAAACGTTTCTCGCGGTTTAATTAAACCCAAGTCTAAGCGCGCATGCTCTTCAATGGCCTCAATACCATTCTTCAAATCATACACTTCTGCCGCCAAGACACGATTACGTTCTTTTAAGTCGTTATTAATTTCAGTTTGTTGTTGGATTTTTTGTGTGAGTTGTAAATGGTCTTGATAACCACCCTCACCAAACCAGTATAAATACTGAAACCCTGCGATCAAAATGATCGCAAGGCCTAGTAGTACTTTACTCATCAACGAGTCGAATACATTGAACATTGACATCAGTCGCTTAGTTTAAACCTTTAAACTCAGCTTTACCGCGGTAAGCAGCATTTGTCAATTCTTCAATACGAAGCAATTGGTTGTATTTCGCTACGCGGTCAGAACGGCAAAGTGAACCTGTCTTGATTTGACCAGCAGCAGTACCTACCGCAAGATCCGCAATAGTAGAATCTTCAGTTTCACCAGAACGGTGAGAGATTACTGTAGAGTAACCATTTGCTTTCGCAAGGTAGATTGCATCTAGAGTTTCAGTCAACGTACCGATTTGGTTGTATTTGATTAAAATAGAGTTACCTACTTTCTCATTAATACCACGTTGAAGGATTTTTGGGTTTGTAACGAACAAGTCATCACCCACCAACTGGATTTTATCACCAAGGATAGATGTCAAGTAAGACCAACCTTCCCAATCTGACTCATCTAAACCATCTTCAATAGAGATAATTGGATATTGGTTTACAAGGCCCGCTAAATAGTCAGAGAACTGGTTGCTTGTGAATGCTTTATTGCCTTCACCAGCAAGGATGTACTGACCATTTTTGTAAAATTCTGAAGATGCACAGTCAAGTGCAAGCATAATATCAGAACCTGCTTTGTAACCAGTTTGACCAATCGCTTCAAGAATAACAGTGATCGCTTCTTCGTTTGAACGTAAGTTCGGTGCAAAACCACCTTCATCGCCTACAGCAGTGTTTAAACCTTTTTTGTTTAAAACTGATTTTAGAGAATGGAAGATTTCCGCACCCGCACGAAGCGCTTCAGAGAATGAAGTAAAACCTACAGGCTCAATCATGAACTCTTGGATGTCTACGTTGTTATCTGCATGCGAACCACCATTGATGATGTTCATCATTGGTACAGGCATAGTCAAAGTAGTTTGACCGCGTAAGTCTGCGATGTATTGGAAAAGAGGAATTTTCTTTTCATCAGCAGCAGCACGTGCAGCAGCTAGCGATACCGCTAAAGTTGCATTTGCACCCAATTTTTCTTTGTTTTCAGTACCATCAAGTGCGATCATCGTGTTGTCGATGTCTTTTTGTTCAAATACTGATTTACCCACTAGAGCATCACGGATCAAAGTGTTTACGTTATTAACCGCATTTTTAACACCCTTACCCAAATAGCGTGCTTTGTCGCCATCACGAAGTTCTAAAGCTTCACGAGAACCAGTTGAAGCACCAGATGGTGCACATGCACGGCCAACTACGCCAGATGCTAAGATTACGTCTGCTTCGATGGTTGGGTTACCACGAGAGTCCAAAATTTCACGTGCACGGATGTCAACGATTTGGCTCATGAACAATTCCTCAGTAGATTAATAACGAGATGCTTTAGATAGCACCAATGAGTTTATAATTTAGTGTGTATCTAACTTTTTGAAACCTTTAACCAAGGTATCCAATTCTTTGAGTTGTGCTAAGAATGGCTCAAGCTGAGACATACGTAATGCACATGGACCATCACACTTGGCTTTTTCTGGATCTGGATGTGCTTCCAAGAATAGACCAGCTAGACCTGTTGCCATACCTGCACGAGCGAGCGTCGTGATTTGCGCACGACGACCACCCGCAGAATCCGAGCGACCACCTGGTGTTTGAAGCGCATGAGTCACATCAAAAAACACAGGGACATTCATTTCTTTCATGATGTCAAAGCCCAACATGTCTACAACCAAATTGTTATAGCCAAATGCTGAACCACGTTCACAAATAATGAGTTTGTCATTTCCTGCCTCTAAACACTTATGCAAGATATGACGCATTTCGTGTGGTGCAAGAAATTGTGCTTTTTTAATGTTGATAATGGCATCTGTTTTTGCCATCGCTTCAACCAAATCAGTCTGACGACTCAAAAAAGCAGGAAGTTGGATAATGTCTGCAACTTCAGCTACAGGTGCAGCTTGGTAAGGCTCATGTACATCTGTAATGATAGGCACATTGAAGTGTTTTTTAATGTCAGCTAACCACTCAATTCCTTTTTCTAGGCCTGGACCTCGAAACGAGTTCAAGCTCGAACGGTTGGCTTTATCAAAGCTCGCTTTAAATACGTAAGGAATCTCCAAACGCTTACAGATATCGACATAAGTCTCTGCAATTTCAAAAGCCAAGTCTTTAGACTCAAGTACATTCATGCCGCCGAATAGTACAAATGGCAAGTGGTTTGCCATTTGTATATCGCCTAAACGTACAATTTCTTGTGGTTTTAATTGTGACATTTAAACTTCCTAGTTTATTTATTAACCCAGATTACTTTGCTTTTTTATGCTGTGTTTTAGCAGCGTCAATAAAACTAGCAAATAATGGGTGTCCATCACGTGGTGAACTTGTAAATTCTGGGTGGAATTGTACAGCAATAAACCAAGGATGTTGAGGAATTTCAACTGTTTCTACCAAGTGCTGCACTGGTGAGTAACCAGAAACTTTCATCCCAGCCTCTTCAAGCGCAGGAATAAAACGGTTATTCATCTCATAGCGGTGACGGTGACGCTCAATAATGTCTGCTGAACCATACACTTCACGTGTTTTTGTGCCTTCAACCAATTCTGATTTTTGAGCACCCAAACGCATCGTACCACCAAGGTCAGAATCAACATTACGCTGTTGAACTTCGCCGCGCTCATCTAACCATTCAGTAATGAGACCAATTAATGGAGATTTTGTTGAACGGTTAAATTCAGTAGACGTTGCATCACTAATGCCAGCAACATTGCGCGCATATTCAATCACAGCCAACTGCATACCTAAACAGATACCTAAGAATGGAACACCGTTTTCACGTGCGAATCTAATCGCTTGCATTTTCCCTTCAGTACCACGCTCACCAAAACCACCTGGCACCAAGATTGCGTCCATATCTTTTAATACTTCGCTTACATCTTGGCTTTCAAGTTCTTCAGCATTGACATAGTCAATTTGCACTTTAACGCGATTCTGAATGCCTGCATGTAATAGTGCTTCATTGACAGACTTATAAGCATCTGGCAGTTCAACATATTTACCCACCATTGCAACACGTACAGTGTATTCAGGGTTAAGTAATGCCTCTACGACATTATCCCAGTCCGTCAAGTCAGCTTCAGGCAAGTCGTTAAAACCAAAACGTTCACAAATTAAATCATCAACATTTTGTTCGTAGAAGGTACGTGGAATTTGGTAAATGCTACGCGCATCTTTACACACCACAACTGCACGTGCTTCAACGTTGGTAAACAAAGCAATTTTACGGGTCGTGTCTGCATCAACATCGTGTTCAGTACGACAGATTAAAATGTCGGGTTGAATACCAATTGATAGCAGTTCTTTTACCGAGTGCTGCGTTGGTTTTGTTTTCAACTCTGCCGCAGATTTGATATATGGAAGCAAAGTTAAGTGCATAAGCATGGTGCGCTTATGACCTAGCTCAACCATGAGTTGACGTACAGATTCCATGAATGGGAGAGATTCGATGTCACCTACTGTGCCGCCAATTTCAACAATCGCAACGTCATAACCTTCGCCGGCACGAAGTACACGCTCTTTGATGTTGTCTGTAATGTGTGGAATAACTTGAACAGTTCCACCAAGGTAGTCACCACGGCGTTCTTTATTTAAAACGTCTTGGTATACGCGACCAGAAGTAAAGTTATTTAACTTGGTCATTTTCGCACGACGCAAGAAACGTTCGTAATAACCCAAGTCTAAATCGGTTTCTGCACCATCCTCTGTGACAAAAACTTCACCATGTTGGAATGGGCTCATAGTCCCTGGATCGACATTAATGTATGGATCCATTTTTACCATGGTTACTTTTAATCCACGGGCTTCTAAAAGCGCAGCAACTGAAGCAGCTGAAATACCTTTACCTAGTGATGAAACTACACCACCAGTCACGAAAATAAAATGGGTCATTGGGTTTCTCGTACAATCGAGCCTAATTCGGCCTGCAATGTTGCGCAATTTTACTTTACCTTGCACCAATAAAGCAAAGTCAATCCGCATCAATTCATAGAACAATAAACAATTGGATATTCTATCAGCATTTGGCAGATAAAATTAAGCTAAGTTCATAGGATTTTCATCTTGCATTTTGCTGTTATACTAGTGAAATCCCTCAAACACTCAATTTTGTGTAATTATGAATAAAAAACTTTTAATTTGTGGTGCAATTGCAGCAGGTTTACTATTAACAGCATGTGTAAAGAAAGAAGCACCTAAAGAAGATGAACAAGAACAAGTTGAAGTAACAACAGAGCAACAACAACCTGTTGAACTTCAACCCTTAGAAGCATCAGAACCTGAGATTCCAGCACAAGTTGAAGTGATTCGCGAAGAAACGCCGAATACCACCACTGAAATACGTCGTGAAACACCAGCACCTGCTCCAACAGCAGAGCCTGCACCTAAAGCAGAGGCACCAAAGGCTGAAGAAAAACCAACGCAAGCGCGCCCAAGCAATACAAACCCAAATACACAAACTGAAGATGATGCAGTTGCAGCTGCCATTGCAGCAGCGACGCCAGCTTTAGAAAACTAATCATCTCAATACTGATGATCATAAAAAAACCCGATCTCAATCGGGTTTTTTTATTGTTACCTGATAACTTATAAATAGTCTTTTAATTTTTCTGCAAGAAAGTCGATAAACAAGCGAATACGTTTGGGGACATAATTTTGCTGATAATAAACCGCATGTATTTTTTGTTCATGTATTTTTATTTCATTTTCAAATAAAGCGACAAAACGCCCTTCCTGAATATCTTTTTCAACCATAAAACGTGATAAACAAGCAATGCCCACACCCTCTAGTGCCAACTGACGGACTGTTTCACCATTGGAACATTTTATTTTCGCCTGAATGGTCAACGGCTCATCCTCAAGCTGAATAGGCCACGTATTTAAATGTGCAGGTTGGCTAAAACCAAGCAAAGTATGTGAGCTTAATTCTACGGTCTTTTTCGGCATTCCTTGTTTTTGGATATATTCAGGGCTTGCCACTATATATAAACGACTTTTACAAAGCAGCTTGGCATGTAAGCTTGAATCTGCCAACTCACCAAACCGAATCGCGACATCGGTTTTATGTTCAAGTAAGTCTATGACCTGATCATGATTGGTAATTTCTATATCAATTTTTGGATGACGCTGCATAAACTCCTCAATCAGCGGCACAATCACATGCAGTACAAAAGGCGTTGCTGAATCAATCCGAATTAAACCAGACGCCTCCGCATCAGTATTTTGCAGACTCTCTTCAGCTTCGGTCAGATCAAGTAAAATCTTACGCGCCTTTAGCAGGAACTGCTGCCCTTCATAAGTCAGCTTGAGCTTCCGTGTCGTTCGCTCCAGCAAAGTCACATTCAACTTCGACTCTAAACGTTGCAAGGCACGGCTAACACCCGATGTGGTTTGATCCAACTGCTGCGCAGCTTTGACAATAGAACCACTATCAACAATGCTCACAAAAGCCGTTAATTCTTCTATGGTTGATTTCATGTTCAATTATTGATTATTAGTCAATAATATTTTGCAAATTACCCAGTTTTTAAGCAAGACCTTTTTCTACAAAATGGCCTCATTCCATGAAACAAGTTATCGAGTAAAAAATGAATATCGTTCCTCAATTCGGCGTAGGCACTTTCCGTTTAACAGGTGATACCGTCATTCAGTCTGTGAAAACTGCACTAGAAGTCGGTTATCGCGCAGTCGATACTGCACAAATCTATGGTAATGAAGCCGAAGTTGGTCAAGCTATTGCGCTGAGTGGTATCAATCGTCAAGATCTTTTTCTCACCACAAAAATTTGGACGGAAAATTATTCAGCAGAAAAATTGATTCCAAGCTTAAAAGAAAGTTTGCATAAACTAAAAACCGATGCAGTGAATCTAACCTTGATCCACTGGCCTGCCCCAAGTACAGGTGTAAATATTGCAGAACTCATGCAGAATTTATTGGAAGCAAAACAACAAGGTTTGACCGAACACATTGGTATTTCTAACTTCAATATTGAGCTGACGCAACAGACAATAGAGAGTATTGGGTTAGAAAATATCGCAACCAACCAAATTGAACTCAGCCCCTATCTACAAAACCATAAGTTGGTTGATTTTCTCCAAGCCCAAAACATTGATGTCACTTCATATATGACACTGGCTTACGGTAAGGTTTTGCATGATCCAATTCTAATGCAGATCGCGCAACAACATCAGGTATCCACTGCGCAAATTAGCTTAGCTTGGGCATTACAACGTGGTTTTGCAGTCATACCCTCTTCAACCAAACGCGAACACTTGATGTCCAACTTAAAGGCACAAGAGATTCAACTCTCGACTGAAGAAATGATAGCAATTACGCAATTAGATCGAAATCAACGTGAAGTGAATCCTGAAGGATTAGCTCCCATTTGGGATTGAGCATCGCTATGAAAATTAATTTTCCGCTTTTGGCGCTTGCAGTGGGTGCTTTTGCCATTGGAACCACCGAGTTTTCACCCATGGGCTTTTTGCCTGAAATTGCCAATGATTTGTCCGTTTCAATTCCACAAGCTGGACTGCTGATTAGTGCCTATGCAGTAGGCGTCATGATTGGGGCTCCGCTCATGACCTTATGGCTGGCACGCTTTCCTAAGAAAACAGCTTTAATCCTATTGATGGCAATTTTTACGATCGGAAATGTGTTGGCAACCGTTGCGCCTGATTATATAAGCCTGATGGGAGCACGTTTAATGACCAGTTTAAACCATGGCGCATTCTTCGGTTTAGGTTCAGTCGTAGCCTCAAGTGTAGTGCCTAAAGACAAACAAGCCAGTGCGGTCGCTATGATGTTTATGGGCCTCACTATTGCCAATATTGGCGGTGTCCCACTTGCAACGTGGCTCAGTCAAAATACCAGTTGGCGCGTGGCTTTTACTGCAATTTCAATCTTAGGCATCATGACCATGTTGGCACTATGGAAAGCGCTTCCACAAGATCACGATGTGGTTAAACCGAATGTGGCAAAAGAATTGCGTGTTTTAACGCGTGCGCCTGTTCTACTTGCCTTACTAACCACGGTCATGAGCGCGGGCGCCATGTTTGCGTTGTATACCTACATTGCTCCGAGCCTACACGTATTTATGCATGCATCACCACAAACCATCACATTGATGTTGGTTTTAATCGGGATCGGTTTCTCGATTGGTAACCATTTTGGCGGAAAGTTTGCCGATCTATCCTTAGAGAAAACCCTGATAGGCTTCCTTGTCCTGTTAATGCTGATGATGCTTATTTTCCCTGTACTAGCGCAAACAACTACTGGTGCAGCGATTGGCTTGGTGATTTGGGGTGCGGCGGCATTTGCGGTTGTACCGCCACTGCAAATGCGCGTCATGTCGGTCGCAGAAGATGCGCCTGGACTCGCCTCTTCAGTCAACATTGGTGCGTTTAACTTAGGTAATGCCTTAGGTGCCTTTGCAGGTGCAACGGTACTGAGTCTGCAACTCAGCTATGCAGCAGTTTCATATACAGGTGCCGCGCTCAGCTTTATGGCCTTGATCTTGGTTTTGCTACAGATGAGGTTCGGTCTCAGCAAGAAAACCTGTGAAGCCCTTTAAGCCATTACACTGCTGAACCAATCAAAAAGACCTACACTGCTGTAGGTCTTTTTATATTTAGTGTTTTTGTTGTTCCAGTTTCAAAAAGTCCGCAATCAACTTGGTTGCCCAAGACTCGGTATTGAGCGCCCCTTCATAGAAACCACAATGACTGCCCTTTTTCGTCGTCACTACAGCAATATTCGGCATTTTTTGAATCATATCTTTATACGGTTCAAAGTTCTTAATGTGACAGACAGGATCATCCTCTGCATTTAAAATCAGCAATGGAATGGCGACATTTTCAAATACATAGATTGGATTTGTGGCTTGGTTATAACTGTCATAGTCTACATAACCCGCCATTTCATAATAACTCGACTCAAATTCGGCCAAGGTTTTGGTCATTAAGACTTGAGATACAGAAGCTGTTTGTTGCCACGTTTGTTGGTAAGGAAAAATAAATTTCTTAAACAGTTTCTTGGTCATGACTTTACTGTAAAAGGGATGCACATTTACAAAACCCAACTCCGTATTATAGCCTGGACATAAGGCAAAGGCCGCTTTAAAAGGGGTTTGACTCCCTTCTTCACCTAAGTAACGCACTAAAAGCCCCGTGCCCGCAGAAGAACCTACGGCAAAAAGAGTTGAAGTTGGAAATGTGCTTTGAATAAAGGCAATTTGTTCACGTAAATCATCAGTTGAACCGAAAAGATTCATTTTCGGTACAGGCATAGGTAGGTCAGCATGACCACGACGTAAACAGAGTGCAATGCGCCAACCTGTATAGCGATTTAAGTCACGTACCACCTCACGCATACTTTCAGGCGAACCTGTAATCGTATGCATGATCACAACCGTTGGCGTTGCTTCAGGTAAGTCATAACCGAACCACATAATGCCTGTGACCCCACCGTCTTGCATCTCTAATTGATCAAAATGATCATATTCCAATTGAATCCGACGCTTGCGAATCACATCAAAATACAAAAGATGGGCATGTGTGTTGGATAACCACGGCGTCGGTCGGTACTTTTGTTGAAGCTGTGGTAGTGCACCTATCGTCTCTTGAATTTCACCTTGCGGATTAAGAAAAAGTTTCGGGTGTTCCGCACCAGTTACTCGATCCAATGCCGTTTGACGTAATTGATTTAGCAAACTGAACACAGCATTCATATCAATACCTTCTTTTCCTATCTTTCTTAGCGATGCATCAATTTTCGTGCCTAACTATAAATAACAAGTCACACCTTTATCATCCAGCTTGAGGTGCAAACGCTGCCATTCGCTGTCCCATTTGTACAGCTAAGGTCTCTAGCCCCGACTTAGGACGGATCATCACTTCAAAATCTACAATTTGACCTTGCTCATTAAAACGAATCATGTCAATCCCTTTGAGCTTTTTTTCGCCGACATTGGCTGAAAACTCAAGGACGACACTTAAACCATCTTCTGTAAAAAATTCACGGTGGTAAGTAAAATTTTCAAAAACCTGAATCACATTACTTAAAATAAAAAAAACAACTTGCTTCCCTGAGTAAGGATTAAAAGCCACTGGAGAGCGAAACACGACATCTTCGGCCAAGAGCTCACTTAAAGTACTCATATCACGGTTGTTGATCATCTCATGCCAACGTTGCAGTGCTTGTTTTGTTATTGCTATGCTCATTATTCTATCCCTATGAATTTGAATGCTTTTAATAAAGCAAATGAAGACAGTTTGACCTTCTAGAAAAGGTAGAGGTGAGGAAAAATACTCATATTTCTGACAACACCTCTCATCCCCCTCTTTAAAGGAGAGGGACTTGTTTACAATTTATTCAACTGATTCAAAAATGATGATGCTTTAAATAGTTGCAGCTAATTCAGCGCCTTGACGAATTGCACGCTTTGCATCTAACTCACCCGCTTCTTTTGCACCACCAATTAAATGCACATTCTTACCATCTGCTTTTAACTGATCATACATAGCTGTGTAAGACTCTTGACCTGCGCAAATAATGACATTATCCACTTCTAATACTGTTGGCTGATCATTGACAGTAATGTGTAGTCCTTGATCATCAATCTTGTCGTAACTTGCACCTGCAATCATTTTTACATCACGATGCTTCAAACCAGTACGGTGAATCCAACCTGTCGTTTTACCCAAGCCTGCACCTACCGCATTCGACTTACGCTGCAATAAGTAAATTTCACGCTCAGACTGCTCAACGCTAGGCTGTTTTAAACCGCCGACATGTGCATAACTGGTATCAACACCCCATTCATCATAGAATTTTTCAGGGTTTAGACTACCGCTTTCACCTTCATGGCTTAAATATTCTGCTGTATCAAAACCAATCCCACCTGCACCAATAATGGCTACACGGCGCCCAACAGGTAAACGCTCTTTAAGTGCTTGGATGTACGTTAGCACTTTTGGATGATCCACACCCGGAATGTTCAATTCACGCGGCGTCACCCCTGTCGCAACAACGATATCGTCATAATCTGCATCTTGTAGTTCTTCATAAGTTACTAAATGATTAAGAACCAAACGGATATTAGGTTGCAACTCTATTTTACGTTTAAAATAACGAATAGTTTCGTAGAACTCTTCTTTGCCCGGAACCGTTTTTGCAATATTAAACTGTCCACCAATTTGATTGGCTGCATCAAACACTGTCACTTGATGCCCACGCTCAGCAGCATAAGTAGCAAAGCTTAAACCTGCAGGGCCAGCACCAATCACTGCGATATTTTTCTTTTCTGCACTTTCTTTAAAAATCAGTTCAGTTTCATAGCATGCACGCGGGTTGACTAAACAGGTCGCAATTTTCATCGAGAAAATATGATCTAAACACGCTTGGTTACAGCCGATACAGGTATTGATTTCATCACTACGACCCTGCTCTGCCTTAAGGACAAACTCTGAATCAGCTAGCATTGGTCGTGCCATAGAGATCATGTCTGCGTGACCTGACGCCAATACATGCTCAGCCATTTCAGGAGTATTGATACGGTTTGACGTAATCAATGGCACTTTGACAATGCCTTTTAATTTTTCAGTTACCCATGTAAATGCAGCACGTGGGACTTTGGTTGCAATGGTCGGAATACGTGCTTCATGCCAACCAATCCCTGTATTAATAATTGTTGCGCCCGCTTTTTCAATTTCTTTAGCAAGCTGAATTACTTCTTCTAAGCTTGAACCACCTTCGACCAAATCCAACATGGATAAACGATAGATAATAATGAAGTTTTCACCCACCTCTTCACGTGTACGTTTGACAATTTCTATTGGGAAACGAATACGGTTTTCATAACTTCCACCCCATTCATCATCACGATGATTGGTACGTGCTGCAATGAATTCATTAATTAAGTATCCTTCTGAACCCATGATTTCAACGCCATCATAGCCTGCATACTGTGCCAACTTTGCACAATGAGCAAAATCTGCAATGGTCTGATTCACCTCAGCAGACGTTAAAGCATGTGGCTTAGTAGGATTAATAGGTGCTTGAATTGCAGAAGGTGCAACCAACTCAGGCTGATAAGAATAGCGGCCTGTATGTAAAATTTGCATTGCAATTTTACCACCAGCCGCATGCACAGCTTCCGTAATCACTTTATGTTTTTCAGCTTCTTCACGGCTATCTAACTTTGCACCACCTGCAAAAGTTAAACCTGCATCATTCGGTGAAATACCACCTGTTACGATCAGTCCTACACCACCTGCTGCACGCTCTGCATAGAATGCGGCCATACGATTATAACCGTTTGGTGCTTCCTCTAATCCAATATGCATAGATCCCATGAGTACACGGTTTTTTAATGTGGTAAAGCCTAAATCTAAAGGCGCAAGTAAATGCGGATAATTAGACATATATACTCCTTGGCGTGCTTTCGCTGGCTGGTATTTTAAATACAAGGTTAAATCAAACTATTTAATGCAACAAGTTGCATACTTTTTATCTTTATAATCGAGATTTGTTTTTTATGCAACATGTTGCATAATGACTCTACGTCCATTTTATTTGCGAAATATTACTAAAATGTCATTAGCTCATGTTTTATTGACCAGTTTGATTGAAAAACCAAGTACAGGCATTGAGTTAGCACGTCGCTTTGACCGTTCAATGGGCTTCTTTTGGAATGCAACACATCAACAAATTTATAGAGAACTCAGCGCTATGCAGAGCAAAGGCTGGATCTCAACCATAGAAGAAGATGGTGCAACGTCTAGAAAAAAAACCTATCAAGTTGAACAACTTGGACGCACAGAATTGGCAGATTGGTTGGTAAAACAAAGTCCACCTGCTCAACTAAGAGAAGAAGTCATGGTGAGACTTCGTGTTGAAGCTCAGTTAGGTGGTAACGCTGTCTTACCTGAGCTGGAACGCCATTTAGCCCTACATAAAGAAAAATTACAGATTTACCAAACGATTTTTGCTAAAGATTTTGGACAGGCAGATCCTCATGATCGAACCTTGTATATTCATAAAATGATCTTACAACTTGGGATCAATTTAGAGGTCGGCTGGATTGAATGGTTAGAAACCATTATTCCCACGCTTAAAACATTTGAAAAATAAAAATCATACAAAGGATTGACCATGCCACACTATACGATGCCCGATGGTGAAAAACTCTATGTTCGCGAATTTGGACAAGGCGAGCCTGTACTCGTACTTTCTGGTTTAGGCATGCAAAGCTGGCAATGGCTCCCTTTTTTATTTCAACATCGGAAAAAATATCGTTTTTATATTCCCGATTGGCGTGGCTTTGGTGGTTCAGCACAGTGTCGAATTCCAAAACTAGACGCTATCTCTAGCCATTGGCAAGATTTAAATTGTTTTTTAGAACAACAAACACACCATCAATTTCGTGTTATTGCCTATTCTATGGGGGCCACCACAGCTATGCATGGCCTGCAATACGGTCACTTTCAAAAACATGTACATAGTTATCTACACATTGACCAAACCCCTAAACTTTGCGTAGATGCAGAATGGTCACATGGTCTATTTGCAGAAAAACATAAAGATTTTAAAACCATCTTACAAAACATTACGGAACTTTTGGCACAAAATACTCAGTACAATTTGGTGTCTGAACTAAAGCCAACGACTCGCACACAACTGGTCGACTATTGGTTCGCGTTTATACAACTGCAAGCCAAGCCATCTCGAAGCACAGTTTTATTTCAAAAAGCTTTTCAACAACCACGCTTACAGAAGTTTATGCTTCCTATTCAGCGTTTAGACTATATGGCTTGGTACATCCATAATTATCTTTACCATCAAGAAGATTATCGTCTCGCGCTGAGTCAGATTGACCGTCCCACCACATTCTTTATAGGGGAGATGTCTAAGCTCTATCCTTCGCAAGGACAAAAACTGATTGCATCAAGCGTACCTTATGCCAAAACAGTGATCTTCAAAAAGTCAGGGCACACACCGCTGTTAAGCGAACCGCTCAAATTTTCCAAAGAAATTATACGTTTCCTCAACGCTACGAATGTTTAAGTGTTTATCGTATTGTCAATCAACTGATGAATATGTTAGAAAAACTCAAAATAAATACAATTGATCATTCCATTGTAATAACAAAAATAAGACTGATAAAAACATCAATGCTTAGAAATCAAAAGAGGCATCTCTTTGAGATGCCTCTTTTTATGCTGCATAGGTCTGCTTGAGATAAGCAACAATATCCGCTGACTCAAACAATGCCGTGCCTGTATTCGGATCGATGAGATAAGGCACTTGAATATCACGCCCCATCACTTGCACAACTTGCTCACGCTTTCCACCTGCAAGTGGGACATATTTGCCTGGCTTTAAGCGTAGTACGGCAGGACCTTGATCTTGCCAACGTTCTTTCGGCACATTATTAAATTTAAATGCTAACTCCAGTTCAGTCAGCAACCCCCGCACAACACGTGTATATGGACTGGCTTCAAATCCCCACAGTTGAAGCAATTGTTCAGGTGCGGCACGATTTTTAATTTTTTTATTCAACCAAACACCACGCGCGCCATTTACCAACGTGCCCACATAAGCGACATAAGGTGTTTTAGGATAATGTGCATACTTTTTCGGCGTGTTACCACTTCGACCATACTGTGCAAATAAATAGTGAATGATGTCTTCTGACTCGTACAACTTGGTATCTGTATTTTCATCCACCAAGAATGGAAACTGAGTCTTACCACCTAACTTTTTCACTAGGGGACGATATTTAGTACCCCCCTTAGGACATGGATAGACTTCATAATCCAAATTGAGCAAAGTCAACACTTCACGCACACGGCGACAGTATGGCGAACCTTCAAATTCATAGAGCTTTAAAGCTTGCTCTGGTTGGTTAGGATACGGAGTTCCCGTTACACCACGCCCACCTTGAGTCAGTCCCGAAAAAAGAGCTTGAATCACTTTAATTTGATGCTTCACCATAATGTACGTCCCTATGTTGTATTCAGGTCACCATGAAAAAGTTTTTATACTTCTACTAATTTTTCTTTTGAAATCACAATACCGTTATTATCTGCATAGATATAGTCACCTGATTGAATGCTGACTCCACCAAAATGCAAGTCAATATCTACCTCACCTACACCTTTACGCTGACTTTTTTGCGGGATAGCAGCTAAGGCATGTACACCCAAGTCTAATTCAGCAATGGCGTCAACATCACGCACACAACCATAAATCACCACACCATTCCAATGATTTTTCACAGCCGATTCAGCAATTAAGTCCCCCATCAATGCGCAGCGCATCGAAGCTCCACCATCAACAACCAACACCTTACCTGCCCCCTCAGTTGCGAGAAGCTCTTTCACACGAGAGTTATCTTCAAAGCATTTCACTGTCACGACCTGACCCGCAAAGGTTTTGCGTGCGCCATAACTTTGAAAGAACTTACCATCCATGGATGGCGTTACCACTTGTAAATCAAGCTCAGGATGATCATCCAATAAATCACATGTCACAAATGCTGTCGTCACCACACTTCCCCTCATTTTGTCTTTTGTATGCGTAAATTATCATAGATTTCAAATTTATTGGTCTGCGTTTGAGCAGCCTCCACCATAGTATGAGCCACTTGCTCTGCTGTCACTGGCTTATATTTAAAATGATTCGGTATAAAGTGCGAAAGTTTCAAATAGCCTTTTTGGAAAATATCTTCAAGTAAACGATTTTCACTACGTTGGCCAATCAATAAAGACGGTTGTAATATACTTACTTTATCTAGCCCAAGCCCCCGAATCGTATCTTCAAGCTCGCCTTTGACTCGGTTATAGAACAGTTTTGAATTTGCTTGTGCACCTAAAGCACTGATCAACAAATAATGCGTTTTGGTTAAAACAAATAATTCAGCAAAATGCGCATTCACTACATAGTCTATGGCATAGAAATTTTCTTTAGAGCCTGCTTTTTTCAGTGTTGTGCCCAAACAACTAAAAGCATGAGTAAAGCCTTGTACATCTTCATGGTTTAGCAAGAGAAAGTCATCCAGCTCAAGTTGCTGTACTTTATCGTACCGATCGAGCTCAACATTATGTCTTCTAACTACCGCTAAAATTTTGCTACAATCTTCGAGTTGCTGTAATTGTTGAATCAGGTTTAAACCCACTAAACCTGTTGCTCCAATCACAATCGCTTGTTCTATATTTTGTGTCATTTTTATACAAACTCCCATGTAGATGGCTAATCTTAACGTTTCTTTAAAATTTTTATGTATCTTAAATATGGTCAAGGCATGTCAAGACTTGACTTCATGGCGTATATTAATCAAAATATGGCACTTGTTTACGGGCTGGTGATTGTTCTTCTGATGTGGTTTTCAGTTTGAATTTCAGCCCGCCCAGACCAATTTAATTCAAGGAGTGCACGAGTGGCAAACTCTGCTCAAGCTAAAAAACGTGCTCGTCAAAACGTTAAAGCACGCAAACACAACGCTAGCTTACGTTCTATGGTTCGTACATACATCAAACGTACAGTAGCTGCTATCGCTGCTGGTGATCATGCAGTTGCTTCTGAAGCATACAAAACTGCTGTACCAGTAATTGATCGTATGGCTGATAAAGGTATCATCCATAAGAACAAAGCTGCTCGTCATAAGAGCCGTTTAAATGCACAAGTTAAAGCTTTAGCTAACTAATTTATGCATTAAAAAAAGCCCTTTTTAAAGGGCTTTTTTTGTATCTAATTTTCCCTACGGTCGCTCATATCACTTTTGATGCATGTATCTGATACATAAACCTGTCTATTTGTTATATAGAAATAGAACATCACAGTTATTCAAACCCATCCAAATATTAACTTACAAAAAAAAGCCCCCTGCCGAGAGCTCTCTTTTAATTTCACTTTAAAATACATTACTCACTTAATAACGTACTTAATTCACAGATCCAGTTTTTAAGTGTTTCACTAAAATACCAATGTTTTTTGAGCTTGCTCCAGCCAAAATCAAACTTATATTTTGGTTCAGCATCGTCCACCTTTGATTATTATTACCAGAGCAACTGTATCGAATTGCAATTTGACGATTATTCACCAAATTACCAGTATTCAAATCTAGGCATTGTCCAGCTTGCTTAATGGCAGAAGTCGATACATCCATTGACCACACTTGTGCTGAGTTATTCTTCACACACTCCGTGAGAGTTACTTTTGCACTCCCTCCATTGCCTGTTAAACACTGCCCGATTATAGCCTTATTATGAATACGACCTAAGCCATCATAAACCCATTGTTCCGTATCATCACCCACACAGCCCGATGGCCCACTAATATAAACATCTATATTCTGGCCGGATGTCAACTCGGTTTTTAAGCAGTTTTTATTGTTTTTCAATAATGCACTTTGCTCAAGCGGGCTATCTTGTTGCAAGCCTAATTTCACAACAAAAGTATTCATTGCATCAACAGCTGCAGATAGCTCTTTGGTTAAATCGTCATAGTAGACATTTATCCAACGGTTTAAACGCATCAATTTGTTTTCTTGCTCTTCATAACGCACCAATTGCTGTTGAGCAGCTGCGCTCATTTCATTCTTATAAGACTTATAAGCTTGATAAAGCATTAAACCATTTGGAGGTAAAATAATCATATTGTTTGTCGCTTGGTTAAGTAGCTCTTGTTCAAGTAGTGGCAACTCTAAATCACGTAAGGCTTTATAGCCTTGAGCCTTTCCAATTTTTACCGCAGGCGTAATCACCGTAGCATATTGTGGAATCACAATGGTTGATAATAATTTTGCCTCCGCATTGGCTTGCTTACAGTATAAATCAACTTTTTGTGGCTGCTCTGCAAGCGCTAAGTTGACATGCAATTTATTGGCATTACTGCCTAAGCGTGTCGGGGCTAGAGCGATATTGTTCACTGTCTTTGGATACTGTACATTTAACCAACATGCAGCCTGACCCAACGCCGTGTTGGCTACAGGTAAATCATAGACATTACCCCAGTTTGAGCGTGCTGCTGGATATAATAATCCAACTTGGGCTACCGGATCGTAACCACCTAAAATGGTCAATACAGGTTCGCCAAAGATTCGTGGACGTAGATAGTTTTGCTTTGGCTGATACCAAACAGGGGCAGTAGAATCTGGCATGATTGGCTGTGCCACGTCCATCTGACGTGTGACTTCATTCCACTTTTTATAACCTGTAGGCGAGCTCTTATCCCAAACATAACGGTTAAAGTGTGGTTGAATTTTCAAGTAGGTACTATAACCCGTATAGTGGGTATAGCGTGAAACTGAGCTTGATGCATAACCACCAGACATGGCATCTCGGCTATGTGGATATAAAGCCAAGAAGTTCGCAATTCCTGTGGAAGCCGCCCATAAGTCCTTGCTATTCCAAATCAAATTACCCCGCATCATATTCCGATACGGAATATAGCCCCAGCCACTGTCAGCATGATGAGAAGTCCAAAACTGATTCTCACCTTCCTGCCCTGGATAATGTCCAAGTCCATAATGATGCCCTATTTCATGGCTAAATTCGTTGCCAACCGAATCATATAAGGTCAGCATGCCATTCCCCCCACTTAAACCATGAGTACTTTCACCATTGGCATATTTCCCACGACTATGATGTGCAACCACCGTTTGAGTTAACTGAGGCTGACTTTGGCTAGCCATTGAGGCACTGGTGACACCCCAATTCGCCAAGTTGATTCCTACACTAAAAGTCGATTTACCAACATTTTCACGCATGTCACCTTCATACACACCACCTTGATCCGCACTTGCTGTATCGTAAATAGTTCCATCCGCAATCATGACCCGATCAAGCTGAATATCATCATATTTTGCAATAGTCATTTCAGCAGCAGGGATTGTTTGGAAGTAATCCGAACCTGCACGTACTGGATCATTCAACATATAGTGCCCTGTAGCGACAGGCGGTGCTGTTAGCATCCCGATACGAATATTGTTTAAGACCAACTCTCCTGGAGAGGCAAAATCAATTTTATCTTGCGTAATTTGTCCTTGACGGCCAGTAGAGTCTTTCAGTTGAATACTCAACCCTGGACGAATTTCATCCCAATTGAGTCGCGCACTCCATGCACGCTGACTATATTGCACTCGAGCCCGATCATCAGTATTGGTCTGATCTGATGCAGGAATCTGTGTTGGGTCATCCAGCTCAATGGTTCTTAACCATTGGTTATTCATATAAATATCTGCTCTCAGACTCTCAATTTCCCCCATAGCATCATTTGGCGTAACTAACAACAACGCTTCTTTTTCCATCGTTAGACGTGGCATTTTTTTACTTTCATTGCCATTTGGATCAACCACATGACTCTGACCGAATTGCAACATAGCCTCAAAACTACCAGTTAAATCGTTACGGATTACGCGTGTATTCGCGTTTGCATCGTAATCAAAATAACCCAAGGTATTTGAGTCTGAAACATCATGTGTAGGCTCAGCATAAGGTGTTACGACAGGTACTGTGGAATCTTCAACTCCTTTATCCCCATCATCATGACCACCGCCACCACCACATGCTACGAGCATCAGCGTCACAACACAGAGGCTTAACTTACAATATATAAACCCATTCGCACTTTTCACAACTTTCCCCAAAATCATCACAAAAAAACTTTAATTTTTTTAAATTTAAACATATAAATCAAAAACTTAATTATTAAACCTGATTTGGCGTTTATATTCAATTCACATCATCTGTTACATAGTGACGAATATTTTCAACTCTGGAAAATGCAAGTCCGAAAAATATAAATTCTGTGATACAGCTTAAATTTATAACAAAGAATGCTGAAATTTACAGCTAGATTCTCAGCAATTTACTAGAAAGTCTTTATCAATCAATTTTAAAAATTTGAATCTTTTTTTAGCAGCCTGACTTGTCGCTCTCATTTTCAGATTCGTAGCGATTAAAAACATAATTCCATAAAAATAATATGGTATTCTGTTTTCCTACAATGAAACCAGATAAAACCTGCACCTGGGGGAATAAAATGATCAGCAAATTTCTGCCAACACTCGACAA
>NZ_BKFU01000036.1:0-35982 GCF_008980265.1 Acinetobacter sp. TUM15064
GTGCAGTTAAGAGAAAATGTGTATAAAGAGATTATTGATCATATCAATAACTCGTTCCAAATTGCTTTAGGTGACGAGTATGAAGCAGGGTTTAGATGGCACACTTGGAATGGCACACCTGCTTTGCGTTTCGTTGGTAATAATTGGAAGTATTGGACGGAGACTGTACTTAACTTGCATATCAACAACTCGCCAATGAGTTGTTCAATTACAATTTATATTGATAATCATACTGATGAAATTATTAAAAAAGTGAAACAAGTTTTAGCTAGAGGGGCTTATTCTCAAACTGAATCGTGGTATGAGAAAAATAATAAATTTTGGGCGATGCGTTGGGAACTTAATCAATTCGATTTAAATGAAGTCACTAAGCAAATGGTATTTTTACATAAAATATTAAATCGTGTAGAGCTTGAGAGACAGTAGCAACTTTTTAATAAATTGAATAGATAAGTAAAAATTGAGGTAAAAATGACAGTACAAAGCGAATATCAACTTGAAAATGAACTGATTCTACAACTCCAAGGACTGGGGTATGCAACAGTCACCATCAAGAATGAAAGCCAACTACTGTCAAACCTCAAAGCACAGATTGAACGAGCCAATGGTCTTGTACTACTGTCAGAAACTGAGTGGAAGCAAGTTATCAGTTTCTTGAACAAGGGTACCGTATTTGAACGTGCTAAAAACCTACGTGATCAGTTTCCTGTCAAATTTGATGATGGTTCAAGCAAGCACATCTTCTTTTTATCGGATGACCCAAGCAAAAATATCTTTCAAGTCACCAATCAAATTACGGTAGACCACCGTGACCATAATGGGCGTATCAGCCGCTTCGATGTCACGCTCTTGGTAAATGGACTACCTTTGGTACAGATCGAGCTGAAAAAGCGCGGTATGGAGATTGCTGAAGCTTTCAATCAAACCCAACGCTATATTCGTGAAGCGTATTGGGCAGGGCAAGGACTATTTGGTTTTATCCAACTGTTTGTTATCAGTAATGGCGCCAATACCCGCTATTACTCCAATGGGACCACTGGCATTGAGTTTGCCTTTCCTTGGGCAGATGTTGCCAATAAACATATAAATGAAATTGTTGATTTTGCTGATGCATTCTTAAATCAAAAGCATCTTACAGACATGCTGACCCAATACATGGTGATGTTGGAAACCAGTAAAAGTTTGATGGTATTACGCCCATATCAAATTTACGCCGTACAGAAGATTATTACCCATGTGCAGGACTCCAAGCAAAACGGCTATATCTGGCACACCACAGGTTCAGGTAAAACGCTGACTTCGTTTAAAGCGAGTCAACTCATCATGAAAATGCCTGATGTGGAAAAGGTACTGTTTGTAGTGGATCGTAATGATCTGGATACGCAGACTTCACGCGAGTTTAATGCCTTTAAAGCAGAGAGTGTGGATAGCACAGACAGCACACATACTTTGGTGAAGCAGCTCGATCAACGCCATGACAAGCTGATTGTGACCACTATTCAAAAGTTAAATCGTGCCATCAGTAATGACCGTTATGCGAAATCCATCAATTACCTGAAAGACAAAAAAGTAGTGTTCATTTTTGATGAATGTCATCGTAGCCAATTTGGGGATACCCATCAGAACATTAAAAAGTTCTTTAGCAATGCGCAGATGTTTGGTTTTACAGGCACACCAATCTTTGAGGAAAACAGCCAGTCCAAAGCAGGGCTAAAACTAACAACGGATTACCTGTTCAACCAGTGCTTACATCAATACGTGATTGTCGATGCCATCCGTGACCGTAACGTATTGCAATTCCAGATAGATTATCGTGGCAAGTACACCAGTAAAGGTATGGCGACCAATGAAAGCTATGATGATGTAGAAGGAATAGATACCAAAGAACTTTACGATAACCCGCAACGACTGGAAATGATTGCACGCTATATTGTTGAAACGCATGACACCAAAACTAAGAACCGTGAATTTACTGCAATGTTCTGTGTTAGTTCAGTCGATACTCTGACTCAATACTACGATTTGTTTGAGAAAGTCCAAGCTGAAAAGAAACAACAGGATGAAGCCCAAGGTCGATTGTTTAAGCCCTTGACCATCGCCACGATTTTCTCCTACGGTGCCAATGAAGCGGTCGATACCGTGGAACAGAATGGCTTGATTCAGGAAGAATCTACAGACACGCCAACTCAAATTAACCAGTCTAGCCGTGACAAGTTGGACCGTTACATTGCCAACTATAATGCCCAGTTTGGTACTAACTACAATTCTGGTGACGGCTTCTATGCCTACTACCGAGATATTGCAGATCGAGTCAAGAAAAAGCAGATTGATATTCTATTGGTGGTGAATATGTTCCTGACGGGCTTTGATTCAAAGCCCCTAAATACCCTGTATGTGGACAAGAACCTTAAATACCATGGTCTGATTCAGTCTTTCTCACGTACCAATCGTGTCTACAATGACAAAAAGCCTTTCGGAAACATCATTAGCTTCCGCAATCTGAAACGTGCTACGGATGAAGCCTTGGCCCTGTTTTCTAATAAGGAAGCAAGAAAGACAGTACTGGTACCAAGCTTTGAAGAAATTCAACAGGATTATGCGGATGCAGTCGAAAAATTACTGAACATTACCCCCGATTATCAAGCCGTGGATGATTTGCTGACTGAAGATCAGCAACTGGAATTCATCAAGGCATTCCGCGAAGTCATGCGTTACAACGCACAACTGCAAACTTTTGTGGAATATGATCAAGATCAGACTGTTTTAGATAAACAGCACTTTGCTAATTTCGCTTCAAAGTATGCTGACCTATGTCGAGCAATTCGTCAAATCACTAAGAAAGAAAAAGTCTCGGTGCTAGATGATGTCGATTTCCAATTAGATTTACTGCACAGTGATCGTATCAATGTGGGGTATATCCTGACGCTGTTACAGATGGCCGTTAATGCTGAAACAGATGAACAACGGAAGAAGTATGAAGCCCAAGTGCATGACTTAATTGGAGGGGATGTTAGCTTACATGACAAGCAAGACTTGATCCAAAAATTCATTGAAGAAAATATGCCGAAAATGATCAATGGACAGAGTGTACAAACAGCCTTTGCTAAGTTCTGGGATGCAGAGAAGGAACAGGCTTATCAACATTTCTGTGAGCAAGAAAACCTAAAACCTGAAGTGTTAAAACAGGTCTTGGATAATTATGAGTTTAATCAACGCTTGCCACGTAAAGAAGAAATGAAGGAATTACCTAACTTTAAGGTGAGGTTGTTTGAGCGAGATAATGTCTTGACCAATTTGCTGGCGAAAACGAGACAGTTGATTGAGAAGTTTTATGTCGAGTTTTAATAGAGGTAATAATTGGGTCAAAGCAATTATAAAAATTAAATTTATTAATGAGTAAGGTGGCAATTCATCTGCCACCATCTCAGATAGCTTAGTTTAAATTATATGAAGTCTTTACCTAAAAGAGGCTTTGTTGCATAAAGGATTTAAAGGCAAAGTTCTCCTAGGTGCCTCAAATTTAAGTGACAACTTGGGTATGAGGTCTGCCTAATTCTGCAAATTTATTTAAAATGGCTATACGGGCATGTATCTCATTGACTTGGCTTTGAAAGTTCCTAGCACTGAGTTTATCGCCTAATAATTTGATGCAATGCATCTTGGTTTCGACCAAACTTCGGCGATGATAGCCTGACCATTTTTTCCATAGTGTCCTGCCGAAACGTTTAACTGTTCGAAGTAATTCATTTCGCTCTCGCGAATGAATGTTGTTGTCTTTCCATGGCTTTGCATTTTTTCTGGGTGGAATCTTGCTTGTCGATCTGCAATGACCTGACGGCATTGTTTTGTATCATAAGCCCCGTCTGTATAAACTGTATCAATCTGTTCATCCAGCGGGATTTGATCAAGTAAATCCCCGAGGACTTGTGAATCACTCACATTATTCGTTGTGAGCTGAACTGCACGTATTTGTAGGGTTTTAGCATCTATACCAATATGTAGTTTACGCCATTGTCGATGATATTCAGGCTGATGTTTCTTGCGCTTCCATTCACCTTCACCTAGAAATTTCAAACCAGTGGAATCGATAAGTAGATGCAGCCCATTGCAACTCTTTTCATAGTTAATTTGAATATCAATATGCTTTTGTCTTCTGCAAATGGTCGAGTAATCTGGTGCCGCCCAATCTAATCCGCAAAGTTTAATCAGGCTTTGCACAAAGCCAGTGACCATACGTAAAGACAGACGGAATAAGGATTTAATCATTAAGCAGCATTGGATGGCTGTATCGGAATAAGTTCGATTTCGTCCGTGTTTGCTTTTGGGTTGAGCATACCATTGTGTTTTGGGATCAAACCAAATGGCAATATTCCCACCATTAATGAGAGCTCGGTTGTATGTGGACCAATTAGTTGTACGATAAATTTTAGGTGCAGGCTTATTCATCTCAAAATTATATTGTGAAATAAGCCTTTAGGATAGGTTTGTGCAACAAAGCCAGTTAAAAGCAGAAGGTGGAGAAAAGTGGGCTGAATATAACAGCACAGATGACTATGTAACGAAACAGAATCTTCTGAAAAATGCTTTACCAGCATACAAAGAGGCAGCAGACCAAGCACAAACATGGGGCATGGGGGGTAATAGTAGTCGAGCATTGAATGCAGTGACCACTGCGATTACCGCAGCATTGGGTGGACAAACCGACTTACAAGTGGTGACCAATACCCTAGCACCGTATGCAGCTCAGGTGATTGGGCAAGAATTTGGTCATGGAGCGGATAAAAACACGGCAGCACAGTTAGTGTCTCATGCGATCTTAGGGGCAACACTGGCTTATATTAACGGTGGCGACCCAACGGCAGGCGGAAGTGCAGCGGTTGCGAGTGAAGCGGCAGCGATCTATCTGACTAATCAATACAAAAATGACCCACGCTATCAAGACATCAATGGCGAGTTCCAGCCGAACTTACTTCCTGAAAATGTTAAAGCGCAAATCAGAGATTTAACGGCAAGTATTGGTGCTGTTATTGGCGGAGCAGCAGGAGATTCTAGTTATAACGCACAATTGGCAGGTGTGATTGGGCAGAATGCGGTGGAGAATAATAGTACTGCTGCTGATATGATTAATGCCAAATTGCAAGGTAAGACGCATGCTCAAGTAGCAGAAGATTTGGTTCAAGGTGCTGATGAACTATATCGGAAAAATAATTGTGCAGGATTAAGTGCCACAGCTTGTAATAGTAAAATGTATGCCGAGCGAAAAGAAGTACTTTGGTTAGCTACTGGTTTTCTTCCTGTGATTGGTGATATTCAAACACTAGCACAAGCAAAATCTGCTGGTGATGTGCTTTGGGCGATGGCAGGGATTGTTCCTGGGCTTGGCGAAGCTCGTCAGGCTTATAAAGTTGCTGAAAAAGCAGGTGACTTAGCTGGGATGAAAAAAGCCCTAGAACAAGGCGCAGCAATAGCAACTGAAAAAGGTTATGTGAATAAAACAAAAGTCACAGTAAATCAAACAGCACTAAAAGTTACTTCTAAAGCAGATCAAGATTTAGTTAATAGAATTGCTAAAGGTGAAGATAAAGGTGGAGAGCTGACTGAGCAATTATTTAATTCATTAGCAAAACAAAACGGATTTACAGTTGTTAAAGGCGGTAAATATGGTTCAAACAATGGGTTTGATCATATTTGGGTAGCAAAAGATGGCAGTGTTACGATTCTTTCTGACAGTAAACAAATTGCCAATGGTACTGTAAAACTCTCTTCAAATGCAGCGGGCGGAAATACGCAACTATCTGAAGCATGGGTTGCAGCAGTTTTAAAAGAGCTATCACCAAATGATCCAGCAAGATTAGCTATTGAGCAAGCAAGAAGGAGTGGAAAACTTCAAACAGCAGTAACAGGAGTAGATCGGGTTACTGGTCAAGCCGTGATTATTCCAGTCAGTGTACCCGCTAAATCAAAACCAACCGTGAAAAAATAATAGGAGGCTACGAATGCAAATAAATATGATGTGTGCACGACGTGAATTTAAAAATGCACAACAACGTTTTGATCATATGACAATGGTGATAAAAAGTTACTTAGATAGTGAGGAAATTATTAATAAAGAAGCTTTGCCATATATACAAGAAAGAAAAGGTAATCCTTTTGCTGCGATGATGGATATTGACTCCTATATCGATGGAAATATGGCAGGTGCTTGGATCTTTCATAAAGACTTAAAAACTTTTAAAAAACTAGCCTATGTCTATTCAAAGCTCAGTGTATTAAAGAGTGTAGAGTATAGTAATCCTGTGCCATTCTTTTTTCGTTCGGATTATACGAATGTCAAAGAACCCATGTTTCATATGCTGATGAGTGATAGTACTGAAATCAGAGATTTTTTAATTCGAAATATTGAAGACGTTGCGAATGATACTGAAGACTTAGAAGATGAATACGACTTAAATCGTCAAATGATTTATAACACCTTACTGATGTTGGAAGGCAAACAATTAGAGCTTTTAAAACAACGCAGTCAAAAAGTACTTGATGCTCCAGTGCCAAAAATTAAGCAATTTGCTAAAGAACTTGAACTCAGAAAATATGATTTTCAATTTTATCTTGCATTTGCAGAAAAAGATTTAGAAGGAATGAAAAAAGCATTAGAACCATTTTTTAATAAAAAAATAGCACAAGATGCAGCTAAGCATACACTCGTCTATTACGATTTTTATTTACAACCCCAAGTTGTTATATATGCAAAATTAGCTTCGATACATGGTTTCGATTTAGGCATAGACCATGAAATTGCACCAAAAGAACTTATTCAATATCAGCCACTCCCTGAAGAAGAATATCAAGATATTGTTGACTTTATGAAACCTTACAAACTTTCGTATCCATATGCATATTTGCAGAATTGGATTGATTACTATTTAAGAAAAACCGATCAGCTTTTTCCAGTTTGAGTAAATTAGAGACGAGAGTAACTGGCGCTAATTCGGGATGATTATTTGGCTTTGTTGCATAAACCTAGCCTAGAAAGATTATTCAGTCCTATAATTTCAGTATGAATAAACCTGCTCCTAAAATCTATCGTACAACTAACTGGTCTTCCTACAATCGTGCCCTCATTAACCGAGGTAATATTTCCATTTGGTTTGATCCAAACACTCAGTGGTATGCACAACCACAAGGCAAGCAAGGTCGAAATCAAACTTACTCTGATACCGCTATTCAATGCTGTTTAATGATCAAATCTCTATTCAGACTCTCTTTACGCATGGTCACAGGTTTTGTTCAAAGTTTGATTAAACTGTGTGGATTAAATTGGATTGCGCCAGATTACAGCACGCTTTGTCGAAGACAAAAACATAATGATATTGCGATTAGCTATCAAAAAAGTAGCGATGGGCTACATCTACTCGTAGATTCAACTGGTTTGAAGTTTCTAGGTGAAGGTGAATGGAAACGTAAGAAACATGGACCTGAATATCGTCGCCAATGGCGTAAGCTTCATATTGGTATTGATGCCGACACCTTGCAAATACGTGCAGTACAGCTCACTACAAATAATGTGAGCGATTCACAAGTACTCGATGATTTACTTGCTCAAATTCCTTTAGACGAACGAATTGATTCGGTCTATACCGACGGTGCTTATGATACGAAGTACTGCAGACAAGTCATTTTAGATCGAGATGCACATGCGGTCATTCCACCAAGAAAAAATGCAAAACCATGGAAAGATCAGAAATTGAGATCTTTAGAGCGGAATGAATTATTAAAAACAGTGAAACGTTTAGGAAGAATGCTTTGGAAAAAATGGTCTGGTTATCATCGTCGAAGTTTGGTCGAAACCAAGATGCATTGCATCAAATTATTAGGCGATAAATTAACAGCAAGGAGTTTTCCTAGTCAGGTCAATGAGATTCATGCACGCATAGCAGTATTAAACAGATTTACAGAATTAGGCCGTCCTCATACCCAAGTTGTCACTTGAGTTCTGTTCAGATAAGCAGGTGCTGTCTTTTAAATCTTTGTGCAACAAAGCTGTTCAATCACAAAAAATTCATGATCGTATTATTATGCTTTTAGTTGAATTAAAGTTGACTCAAGTTTTGTAAATGAGTTGATAGAACTTATTGAAGCTTCATAGTAATTAAAATGAGAATGGCATGAATCAATTTTCTGAAGAAGACTTATCCAGAATTATCGAAATGGCCTGGGAGGATCGAACCCCATTTGAAGCCATTCAATGTGAGTTTGGTTTGAACGAAGCGGCAGTGATCCGCTTGATGCGGCAAAATATGAAACCCAGTAGCTTTAAAATGTGGCGTGCACGTGTGACAGGCCGAAAAACCAAGCATCTGCAGCTGCGTTTACCTGATGTGATACGGGCCTATTGTTCACGCCAATACAAGCGTTTCTAAGTGTTTGATTTTGATTACCGTCTGGACTCACGTTTACATCGTTCAGAACAATATTGTACTTCCTCCCAGCAGCGGTGCCATTTCTTGCGCCAAGTAAAAGGGCGCAAACAGTGTATACAGATTTTTTCAGGGAGATGCTGTTTTTTCATCGTTTATAACTCATTGATCTGGCTAAGAAGTTGCTGGGCATGGCTGATAATCTGATGCCGATCTTTAAGTTTATCTAGCTGTCGATAGATCATGCCCATACGTGGATGAGTACGAAATTTCGCCTCATTCCGGATCATGAAATACCAGTACAGGCTATTGAACGGACAGCTATCTAGCTCGGTGCGAGTTTTGACATTGTAGCTACAGTGCTTACAGTAATCGGACATCTTATGGATGTAATTGCCCGAGGACGCATAGGGTTTGCTGGCCATCAAGCCGCTGTCGGCATGCATCACCATACCCAGCGTGTTCGGTAGTTCTACCCATTCATAGGCATCGGCATAGACTGCCAGATACCACTCGCTGATCTGCTGCGGGTCTACACCAGTTAATAAGGCAAAATTTCCAGTCACCATCAAACGCTGGATATGATGCGCATAGGCATGCTGAAAAGTATTACGGAAACACTCAGCCATACAGTTCATCCGAGTGCGGCTAGTCCAGTAAAATTGTGGCAATGGTGCTGAGTGCTGCAGTGCATTGTGGCTGGCATATTCTGGCATGTACAGCCAGTAAATTCCGCGAACATATTCGCGCCAGCCGAGAATCTGTCGGATAAAACCTTCCACTGCATTCAGTGGTGCATGACCGGCATGGTATGCAGCTTCTGCCGCATCACAGACTTCTTTAGGTAATAGCAGACCACAGTTCAGATAAGGTGAGAGCAGGCTGTGAAACAGCATGTCTGAGTCTTGAACCATGGCATCTTGATAATCGCCAAAATGTGGCAAACTGTGGGTAATGAAATGCTCCAGTGCAAGCAGAGCATTGCTACGTGTGGTGCCCCAGCGGAAGTTGTCAAGGCTGCCAGAGTGGCGGGAAAATTCACGTTCAACCAATTCAAGCACATCCAGATCAATCTGATCGTGTTCAAAGTGAAGTGGTGCAGGCAAAGGGGGATTGCCAGCCCAGGCCTTACGATTGGCGCTGTCATAGTTCCACTGTTCTCCAAACGGCTGCTGTCCTTGCATCAAGTAACCGGTCTGCTTGCGCATTTCCCGGTAAAAATATTCCATACGCAGTGTCTGGTAGCGACTGGCCCAGTGCCGGAACTGCTCCGGACTACAGAAAAAACGTTCATCATTCAGGCATTGTACTGGCAATTGCAGCTGCTGGCTCCAATACTGTTCAATCTGCTGCTGTAAACGATATTCCCCGCAGTGCGTAATGACCAGTTCTGTGACTGGTAAGAGTTGCTGCTGTGACTCTACGAAATCCAGCAGGCTACGAATCGGACTATCAGATTTAAAAGCATGGTAACGTACACGCCAGCCTTCTGCTTTGAGTTCTTTGGCAAAATGACGCATGGCGCTAAAAATCAGGGCAATTTTCTGCGGATGATGGGCGACATAAGTGGCTTCCTCAACAACTTCGGCCATCAGGATCACATCCCTGATACGATCCAGCGCTTTGAGCGTAGCAAGCTGATGATGAAGCTGGTCACCCAGAATTAAACCGAAACGCATAGCCATTCCAGACCCTATGAAAGATAGCGCAGTGTAAGTCAAGACAGTTCAATTTTTTGTGAAAATAAAGATCATCCTGCATGTTGAATCAATCCAACTCGACCAGATGGCCCGCAGACATCGCACAGAAATGATGAGTACTGCTATAACAAAATATTCATCCCTACAATGCTAAAGCCAGTTGATGAAACTCGCTTTACATGATTTCTTAATACATGAGTAGTGTGAAAATTATGTGATTTTAATCAAAAAGATACAAATTATTATGGTTGTAATTCAAGTAGCTCACGCCTAGTATCTGGCTTGAAGTTACTCCATGTGAGCTTCCTTAGTTTTGTTCCATACACCCCTCTGTATGGGATTTTTTTAATCAGGGAATTGTCATGAGCATGCATTCAAAAGCGTATATTTTTAGACAGCAGCAATTACTAGTGGATGAGCATTTTCAGTTGCCACAGGTAGAAAGACTGCAGCACGACCTAAACCTGTCGGAAAATTGCGAGATCATTGCTCGTGACCTGAAAGAAGACGAACCGGTGCCGGAAGGTTATCAGCTGGTTCCAATCCGGCAACTGGTGCAAGTCTGGAGCAGACCGCAGTTTGAACAGGCCAGCCGTGCGGTACAGTTACTGGAATGGCGCCGTAACCACCGCTTTTGCAGTAAATGCGGTCACGCCACCCAGCAGCATGCCACCCAGTATGCCATGATCTGTCCATCCTGTGGCTTTAACCAGTATCCGCGGGTGAATCCCTGTGTGATTACCATCATTACCCGAGGTATAGATGAAATTCTGCTGGCAAAAAATGCTCGCAACAAAACCCAGATGTACAGCCTGATTGCAGGCTTTGTTGAAGTTGGAGAAACCCTAGAAGAGGCAGTACGCCGTGAAACGCTGGAAGAAGTGGGGCTGCAAATCAAAAATATTCAATATCTAGCCAGTCAGCCGTGGCCGTTTCCTAGCAATCTGATGATGGCCTTCAAGGCAGAATATCACGGAGGGGAAATTCAGATTCAAGAAAATGAACTCAGCGATGCGCAATTTTTCAAATTTGATCAGTTACCCGAGATTCCGTTCAAGGGCAGTATCGCCTATGCCATGATTCAGCATGTGATGCATGGAACACCTGTTGCAGATGACAGCAAAGAATGGCTTTGAAAAAGTAATTCTGTTTGGGTCTCTCAAATAAGCTGCAATAACGCCCTAGGTAGTGAATATTCAGGTGGCATTTCCTGATCTGGAAAAACTGAATCGCATCATTTGATCTTCACGCTTTGTTCACATCTAGCTGGGTTATCTTAATCCTGAGATCCAACAAGGCTAAAAAATGAAGATGCGATTTAAGTCTGCTTTTGCAGCGATAGCACTGTCTATCATCAGCTTAAATACAACAACTCAAGCAGAAACTGCTGCGCCTCAGGCAGTTGATCGGGTAGATATCCAGAAGTATGCCGGTAAATGGTATGAAATTGCGCATTTACCGATGTATTTTCAGCGTAAATGTATAGCTAATATCACGGCACAATATAGCGTCAATGCCGATCAAACTATCGGGGTATTGAATAGCTGCCGAATTGCCAATGGCGAGATAATTAGCTCTGAAGGTGTTGCGTATTCGCAAAATCAGGGGAACAGCAAACTGAAGGTCAGCTTTTTGCCTAAAGGTTTAAGATGGATACCCTTTACTAAAGGTCATTACTGGGTATTACGAGTAGACCCGGAATATAAAGTGGCACTGGTGGGTGGCCCAAGTAATAAATACCTATGGATTTTGTCACGTGAACCGCAACTAGATGAAGCAACTTATCAGTCATATATAGACACTGCGAAAGATTATGGCTATGACGTGACAAAACTTATCAAATTGCCTCATTAATCTGCTAACCTTTTGCCGAACTGATAAATCTCTCAACAGTTCGGTTTTTTTATTTACTTCACATAAAATTCATACCTGACTGATTACACTCATCAAATAGAATAAATACAATCGCTCGAAAGTAGGATGAGTCCATGTTGAAAACTCTGATGCGATGGATAGACAGCTGGTCCACACCCACAGCGCCCGAAACACTGACGGCTGAAAACAGCAAGATTCAGTGGCAGCGGATTTTACCCTTTATTCTGTTGCATCTGGCTTGTCTAGCAGTGTTCTGGGTGGGAGTGTCGTGGTTTGCAGTGGGCTTTATGCTGCTGTTCTACCTGATTCGTATGTTTTCCATTACGGCTTTTTTTCATCGCTATTTATCGCATAAAACCTTTCAAACCTCGCGTCCAGTGCAGTTCCTATTTGTATTACTAGGCACCATGAGTGCACAGCGTGGCCCCTTATGGTGGGCAGCTCATCATCGTTATCACCACCGCTATACAGATTCGTCACAAGACCCGCATTCATCTACCCACGGTTTGTGGTATAGCCATGTGGGTTGGTTTCTGAATGAATATAACTTTGCCACGCGTAAAGAAGTCATCAAAGACTGGCTGAAATATCCAGAATTAATCTGGCTAGATCGTTTCAGTTTGATTGTGGTGCTGCTGACCGCAGGCGGAATTTATGCATTGGGGGAATGGCTAGCCATCACGTGGCCGCAACTCGGTACATCAGGCCTGCAATTGCTGGTCTGGGGCTTTGTCATCTCTACCGTGTTACTGATCCATGCCACCTTGTGTATCAATTCACTGGCGCATCATTACGGCAGCCGGGATTTTGACACTGAAGATCAAAGCCGCAACAACTTATTCCTATCCATTATTACCTTGGGCGAAGGCTGGCATAACAACCATCATTATTATGCTGGCAGTACCCGGCAAGGCTTTTACTGGTGGCAGATTGATATCACCTATTATCTGCTGAAACTCATGTCCTGGCTCGGGCTGGTCTGGGGACTCAAGCCAATTCCAGCACGGGTCTATGAAGCCAGTAAAATTAGCCAGGCTCGAAAACAGAAAAAAGCCGCTACAGCAGGCACTCACACGATTCAATCGAAGGAATCACCATGAAAATTGCGATTATTGGTTCAGGTATTTCCGGTCTGTATGCTGCCTGGAAACTCAGCAAAGTGCATGAGGTCACGCTGTTTGAAAAGAATAATTACTTTGGCGGCCATACCGATACTCATCAGTTGAATATAGACGGCGAACAGGTTGCAGTGGACAGTGGCTTTATTGTATTTAACGAGCATAACTATCCGCTGTTTTGCGCGATGCTAAAAGAACTCGGGATTCAATCGCAAAGCAGTGACATGGGCTTTTCGGTGAATAATCAGGTCAGCGGCTTACAGTACAATCCTTCAAAAAAATTCTCGCTGTTGTTTAGACCACAAAACTTTTTAAAGGCTGATTTTCGCGCGATGTTGTCGGATCTGTTCCGTTTCTATGCCGCCAATAGAGATCTGGATGTCGAGCAGGTTGATGCACAACTCAGTATTGATGAGTATCTGAATCAGCATGGCTATTCCGAAGCCTTCCGTCAGGAACATCTCTATCCGATGTGTGGGGCGCTGTGGTCCTGTCCGGTGGAGCAAGCCGGACAGATTCCCTATAAATTTGTGGTGAGCTTTTTCCAGCACCATCGCATGTTGCAACTGAAAGACCGGCCGTTATGGCTTACGGTCAAGGGTGGATCGGCTCGCTACGTTCGTGCGATTCAGTCTCAGGCCAATATTAGCTTCCGCAAAACGGGTGTTCTCCATGTATCCCGTACTGCCAATGATGTGCTGGTTGAAACGACACAGGGCAGCGAACGTTTTGACTGGGTCGTATTTGCCAGCCATGCTGACGACAGCCTGAAGTTACTGAAAGACCCGTCCGCGCAGGAGTTGGACGTACTGAGCAAGTTCCGCTATCAGGATAACCGCATGGTGGTGCATTCTGATACCCGCATCATGCCAAAATCCAGACGCCAATGGGCCAGCTGGCATGTGCATGTAACCCCGAGTCAGGCCACGGAACAGACCCCATTCCAGCACAGTGGTATGCATTATGGTTTCAGTTACTGGATGAACCAGTTACAAAACCTGAATTGTAAAACCCAAATCTTTGCCACACTCAATCCTAACTTTAACCTCGATCCGAAAAAAATATGGGTAGAACGATATTACCGTCATCCAGTATTTGATGCTGCCGCGATTGAGGCACAACAACGTTGGGCTGATGTTAATGGTCAGAACCGGACGTCATACTGTGGTGCCTACTGGGGCTGGGGCTTTCATGAAGATGGAGCGCGTAGTGCTTCATGGGTTGTAAATCAGTTGCTGCAACACACTGAGCAAGTGGCTTAGGAGTACAGAATGCAAATGTATCCACTGGCTATCGCTTCTACCGAAATTCGCCATCGTCGCTATTTGCCCAAATCGCATGCTTTTGAGGTGAAGCTTAGCTATTTATGCTTTGATCCGGATCAACTGGCAAATTTTACCCAAAAATCTTGGTTCTGGTCTTCTAGTCGCTGGAATTTATTGACCTTGGATGAGCGTGACTTTCTGAACATGGAATATGGCTCGATTCGGCAGAAAGTTGCACGGTTACTGATCAAGCACGAAAACTATCATTTACCACATGCTGCATCTATTCGTGTACTGGCTTTACCACGCACACTGGGTTTTCGTTTTAATTCTGTGGTGTTTTATTTGATCTTTGATACGACCGATCAACTGATTTTTATACTGAGTGAAATCACCAATACACCGTGGAATGAACGTCAGGTGTACATTCACGATTGTCGGCACAATGTAACTAAACATACGCCTTACCAGAGCCACCAGTTTGACTTTAAAAAGGCCTTTCATGTGTCACCATTCATGCCGATGTCACTGGATTATCGTTGGCGTTTTAGCTTTTCAGAACAGCAAAATGTGATTCACATGCAGCTGTTTGAACAAGAAATAGTGCAATTTGATGCCACGATGAAATTTAAGCTGCAAGCCATCACACTTCCTTCACAGCAACATCGATATGCTGTATTAAAAGTTCTTGAGCCCTTTAGGATGGTGAGTGGGATTTATCTACATGCTTTGCGCTTATGGAAAAAGAAAATTCCGTTTTATCGGCATCCTAAAAAAGAAAAAGGAAATACATTACGATGAAAACACTGTTAATGGGAGAACATACCGAACTGCCGATAGTCCTACGCCATATGCTAAAATTGCGTCATGGTCAGTTGATATTTAAAGGTATTTGGAGTGGTTTGGTCGGGGAAAACTATAGTGATTTGCATGCGGTAATTCAAGTTCATGACCAACGACTTATCGATTTGCTATTCCGTAATGGTGTACTGGGGGCAGCAGAAGGCTATATTCGGGGTTACTGGAGCAGTGAAGATCTGGTCAATGTAATTCGTATTCTAGCGCGTAATCGTGATGTGCTTGATCGAATGAATCAAAATGTAGTGGCAAAAGCCAGCCAGTTGGTACTCAAGGCTTGGTATAAATCCCGCAAGAATTCGATTGATGGAAGTCGTCAGAATATTGCTGAGCATTATGACTTGAGCAATGAGTTTTTTAAATTGTTCTTAGATTCCAGCATGATGTATTCCAGTGCTGTCTTTAAAGACCCTTGTATGAGCTTGGAACAAGCTTCAGATTATAAAAAAGAATTGATCTGCCAGAAACTTCAATTGAAACCGATGGACCATTTGGTCGAAATTGGTAGTGGCTGGGGAGGCTTTGCGATTTATGCGGCTCAGCATTATGGCTGTAAGGTGACCACCATTACCATTTCCAAAGCTCAGTACGATGAAGCACTCGCCCGAGTTGCTGAAGCAGGGCTGTCTCATCGGGTGTCTGTACAGCTTCAGGACTACCGTTTACTCGAGGGTAAATACGACAAATTGGTGTCCATTGAAATGATTGAAGCAGTTGGTGAGCAATATTTACCAACTTATTTCCGAAAATGCCGCGAGGTCCTCAAGCCGAATGGTCTAGCCTTGATACAGGCGATTACGATTGAAGATGCACGCTATGTTAAAGCTTTAAATACGGTAGATTACATTAAGCGTTATATTTTCCCCGGTAGTTTTATTCCATGTATCAGTGTGATCACGCAAACGGCTTCTGAGCAAAAACTTCGTCTCAAACATCTGGAAGATATTGGTCAAAGCTATGCACAAACCCTGAAGTGTTGGCGCCAGCGTTTTCTGGAGCAGCGTGATCAAGTACTGCAACTTGATTTTGATGAGCGTTTTATACGTATGTGGGATTTTTATCTGTGTTATTGCGAAGGTGGTTTTAGGGAAGGTGTGATCAGTGATGTTCATTTGCTGTTTGAAGCCAGTGCTTACTAAGCAGAAATAAAACAGGAGGGCGACATGCTGCTAGATTTATTTTTGCTCAATGTCTTCATCATGCTCTGTAGCTGGGTGTTGGTGACCTATAACCGCAGAGCAGGGCTGGTCGATGTCGCTTGGAGTTTCAGTATTGTCCTTAATGTGATTATTCCCGCTTTGGCGATTGACAGTGCACCGATGTTGGTTCGGTTATTTCTGGGACTGGCGAGTGGGATCTGGTTTTCACGTCTGACTTGGCATCTGTTACGGCGCTATGCCAATGAAACCCAAGAAGACACGCGTTATGCCAACATGCGCCGAGCGATGGGGGATTATCAGCATCTTGGTTTTCTGGTGTTTTTTATATTCCAGGCAGGTTTGGCTCTACTGTTTTCTTACCCAATGCTGAAGTTGTTAAGTATCTCGACCGAGCAATGGAATGACTGGACTTTGGTCACTGTGATTGTGGCGGGCATGATCATGCTCTCGGCTTTGATAGGTGAAAGCACTGCAGATCAGCAACTTTACCGTTTTAAGCTAGATCCACAGAATCAAGGTAAAACCATGGATCAGGGCTTGTGGAAATATTCGCGCCATCCGAATTATTTTTTTGAATGGCTGCATTGGTTTGCCTATCCAGTGCTCGGTCTGGCAGTAGGATGCTATGAATTATGGATTTATCCACTGCTGATGTGGCTATTCCTGTACTACTTTACAGGTATTCCATTTAGTGAAAAACAGGCGCTCGCCCACCGTGGTGACAACTATAAAGACTATCAACGACGAACTTCAATGTTTATTCCGTGGCCACCCAAAGAATAGGTAAATACATGGACTTTATGATTCAACAATCTTTAAAACTGATCGAAAGCGGCAAAGTGCCTGACCCGCTGATTCGGGCCGGCATTCGTACTTTAAGCAAAAAACGTTTGGCACAAGAAGGTCGGTTTAACCCTGCATTGGCAGCGCAGCGCTATATGGATGTGCTGACCATGCTGAAAAACAGCGAAATTGCCATTGAGACAGACAAAGCCAATGAGCAGCATTATGAACTGCCGACCGCATTTTTTCAGGCAGTACTCGGTAAGCGTTTGAAATATAGCGCGAGTCTATTTAAACATGCCGATATGACGCTAGACCAAGCCGAAGAAGCTGCCCTTGCATGCTATTGCCAGCGAGCACAACTGAAAGACGGGCAGGATATTTTGGAAATTGGCTGCGGTTGGGGTTCTTTAAGTCTATATATGGCCGAGCATTATCCAACGGCCCGTATTACAGTCGTGTCAAATTCTTCAACGCAGCGCGAGTATATTCAGGAACAAGCCCGTTTAAAAAAACTGGATAACCTTAATGTGATCACTTGTGATGCCAATGTATTGCAACTTGAACCTGCGTCATTTGACCGTGTGGTATCGGTGGAGATGTTTGAGCATGTACGCAACTATCAAAAACTGTTTGAAAATATTAGTATTTGGCTCAAACCAGATGGCTTATTGTGGTGTCATATTTTCTGTCATCGTTTCTTGCATTATCCGTTTGAAGTTAAAAATGAGTTTGACTGGATGTCGCAATATTTCTTTAGTGGTGGTTTGATGCCAGCAGCCTCAACTTTCCTACATTTTCAGCAGCATTTACAGCTAGAACAGCACTGGCAATGGGCGGGCACGCAGTATGAACGTACCGCAAATGCTTGGCTAGAAAATATGGATGGTAAACAGGTGGAGCTAAAGCCCTTATTTGAAAAAACTTATGGCGCGGATGCCGCAATCTGGTGGCAGCGCTGGCGGATTTTCTTTATGGCCTGTGCCGAGCTATTTGGTTATGACAATGGACGCGAGTGGGTCATTGGCCACTTTCTGTTAAAGAAGAAAGCCTTATAATTGAACAGTGGGATTGGCCAGCGGGAATGCATCAATGTTAAAGCTATTTAGGGATAAACGTGATCATCCTCTGAGTGAGGTGTTTAACCGCTACTACTGGCTGCAAATCGGATTCATTGCCTTGTCTGTGGTGATTGGGATTGGCTTCAGTGCCTGGGTGATTAAAGGTTCTTTGCTCAGAACGGCGCTAGAACAGGAAATGTCACACTACTGGCAGCGATTAGAACGTAATCCTGCTGCAGAATTGCCCGATACCAAAAACCTGTATGGTTACCGCTGGAACACTGTGCCACCCTCCCAATTTAAGAATATGTCACTTGAGCAAGGGGTGAAACGACATTTTGTCGATGGCAAGGAACGCATGACCGTTTATGATGAAAAAGACGGGCAGCATGTGCTGTTGGTTTTTGGCGAAAGCAATGTCAATAAACTGGTCTGGCTGTTTGGTCTGGCACCACTGATGGTCAGCTTGTTTGTACTTTATAGTATGTTATGGTGGTGGAACCGTCGTGCCCGGCGCTATTTTTCTCCCATTACAAGGCTTGCCAACGCACTGGAACATATTGATTGGGAAGATTATAAAAATCAGGCTTCACCGTTTCAGGACATCCGTACCGACTCCAATCTGGAAGCGGAATATCTGAAGCAGGCGCTAGAAAAATATCATCAGGTATTAAGCGAGTTTATTCAGCGTGAACGTGAATTTACTGGTGATGTCAGTCATGAGCTTCGCACGCCACTTACCATCTTAAAAGGCAATGTGCAGTTATGTCAGGCCCGCTATGGCGACAATAAGTCCTTTACCCGCCTGCACAATACCATTGAAGATATGCAACTGCTGGTCGATACTTTGCTGGCTATCGCCCGCAACACCACCAATACTTTAAGTGCAGAACCAAGCATGCTGTCCCAGTTACTGGACAATCTGGTGCAAGATCTGGACAGCGTTAGCCATAACAAAGGCATGCAGATTGATCTGCAAAAAGACCTCGATGAACAGCCACGTAAACTGTATCCGTCAATGACCAAAATGGTGTTTGGCAATATTCTGCGTAATGCGCTGAACTATTCACAAGGCACAGAAATTAATGTGATTCTGCAAAAAAATAAAGTACTCATTGCTGACAATGGAGTCGGTGTTCCTTTGCCAAATAATGCCAAAGTCCAGGAGCTATCTGGACAGCAGCTGCAACTGGAAATCAAAGGGCACGGGATTGGCCTGCAACTGGTACAGAAGTTGTGCAAGCAGCTGGGCTGGCGGGTCGAGCTGTTTGACCGGCAGTATTATCTCAGCACCCATCAGGATGTTGATCTGGAGATGACGACCGGCTTAATCGTGGTAGTGTATTTAAACTAGATCTCTGTCTGCCTAAAAAGATTAGGTTTCTAAAGCAATCTTTAAACCGACACCAGATATGGTATGAATCAGTTTTTGCTCAAAAGGCTTGTCGACCATTTTACGCAGATTGTAGATGTGACTACGCAGGGCATCACTTTCCGGCTCTTCATCACCCCAGAGTTCCATCATGATTTCCTGTTTGGTCAGGACTTTAGGAGAATGACGCATCAACAATTTTAACAATTTAAACTGAATCGGAGGCAGTTCAATGCTCTGCCCAGCCCGGGTCAGCTGCTGTCTTGCCGGGTCCAAAATCAGGTCGTGAATTTGCAGACGGCTACTGGACACTTCACCCAGCGAACGCTTGATCAGAGCTTTGACCCGCACCACTAGCTCGTTAAAGTCAAACGGCTTAACCAGATAATCATCCGTGCCGGAATTGAAGCCTTTGAGTTTGTCGTCCAAGGTATCCCGAGCGGTCAGCATCAGCACTGGCAGGTCCAGACCTTCTTCATGACGCAGCCATTCACACAGTTCATAACCGGAACCGTCTGGCAAGTTAATATCCAACAGCAAGATATGATAGCGTTGCTGTTTCAGTAGCTGGCGCGCAGCATTCAGATTGCGGGCATGATCCACCACAAAATCATGCTCTTCCAGAAACTCGCATAAGGTAGAGGCCAGTTCATAATGGTCTTCAACCATGAGGATAAAATGTTTGGACATAGTCGCGGATACTAATTTAATAATTGCTGTTTTAATTTAGCACTAAATGGCTGGGGACCAAGCCATATATTAAAATATTGCTGGGCCAGCGGATGCTGCAGCTGCCCTAAATTTTTCCGGTTGAGGGATAAACTCAGGGTTTGCGTGGCATGGCTGTATTTCAAGCGGTACAGATCACCTGATCTGACCGGACGATACAAATCGCTGATCGGATTGAAAATGGCCTGGATGTTGGGGTCTTTGACATTACGCTTGAGCAGATGTGTAGCTGCACGCTTAAATGCCCATTCAGGAATATTCTGTGTATAGGAAAAGTCCATCTGGATCGTCTGCTCTTTCCAGGATTGGCTACAGTTTTGCGCAAAGTAACTAGCCACACCGACCTGTTTTTGTCCCACCATGAGTGGGCCATTACCACATTTATTTAAGCTCTGTGCATGCGCCCACGAACCGAAACTCCCGAGCATCAGTACAGTGGTTATGGCTACTTTTTGAAAGGCAGTACCCATGAATAGGTTCCTCCTACATATGGCAAAGAACGATACAGACCATTGGCCGGATCCCAGAAATCTTGTTGGAAAATAATCTGATGGTTTGGGTTGACCTTTATTTCACTGATTCCAAATGAATCCATTGTTCGTGTCTTCCCGAACATTTTAAAATCATAAACCATATGCCAATGCACATAGGCAGAGTCTTGATGATATGAAGTATTTAATAGGCTGACAGTGACATTACTCACCCGCTGGTTCATACCTTGAAAATGTTCAAGCAGTTTTTGACGCGATGAAAATTGCGACAGAGTGTCGTTAATAAAAAGCTGATCTGCATACAGTGCTCCAGCATTTTCAACGAATTTAGGTGTGCCCAACGTATTAAATGCCGAAGTGAAGCGGGTGCCGATTTCTAGTGCTTTTGCATCATCTAAGGGTATTCCTTGAATACTCGCTCTGGCATTTGCATAATCAGAGGAATAACGAGGAACACTTTTACATCCTGACAGGAAAAGCACTGGTAAGGATAAGGCAATTGCCACTAACGTTTTGACTTGATTCATGTTCACTGTCCATCTTCACAGTTTATCCTCCCACTCTAGAGAGGCTGAAGTGAACAGAATGTGAAGATAGATGCTAAAGACAGTACATTGAATAGAATTTTGATGATTAAGGATTAAATTTCACTTTCTCTTTTTTTTTCAGTCATTAGCCAATGAATGATATTCATGACATCACGATTTTCGTTATTTTTTCTGACCATTGCATAAAAATTATAGTCACAATAGATAAAACCAAAAGGGGCAATGACCCTTCCATTTAATATTTCTTTTTCGACTAAAATTTGAGGCGCTATCGCAATTCCTAACCCAGACACAGCCGCTTCTATCATTAAATTCAGACGATCAAAATAGCGATCATTCGCTTTTGGGGAAAAGTGAATTTGGGACTGATTAAACCATGTATGCCATGCACTTTTATTTGAGTGGGTATGAAGTAATGGATAATTTAAAAGATCATTTTTTGTATGAAGCGGATTTATTTCACGATTACAAATAGGACCCATGTTATCGGGAAATAACAGATATTTATTCAAAAAGTTGGGAAGCATATGATTCTCACTGATGCTATTGATCAATATGTCAACTTTCTCTTTTTCTAACAATTTTAAGTCATTACACGTCATTAATTTGATATGGATATTGGGATAGATTATTTCGAGCTTTTCTAATCGGGGAATCAGCCAATTTGCCATAAAACTATGAGAAGCGCCTATGACTACTTCTACCTCTGATGTTTTATTTGTTAACTCAAAGACACATTGTTCTAAACGATTAAAAAGATGCGTACAAACTCGAGATAATTCTTCGGCGTCCGCCGTCAGAGAGATGGTCGAGGAATGTCGAATAAACAATTTTTTATCTAACCATTCTTCTAGCTGTTTTATTTGATGACTAATCGCACTATGGGTGACACACAATTCTTCCGCAGCTAAGCTGAAACTTTTATTTCTGGCGACGGCTTCAAATGCTTTTAAAGCATTAAGGGGAGGTAATGTTCTGCGTTTCATGTTGTAAAATTTTCTAACACCATAAGCTCAAAATATATCAATTATCAGAAAAATGAAAATATTTTAAGATGAAAAAAATGGATACAGCAAGAGATATGAGATGACAACCCCTTATACAGGTAATGGTCCTGATGACTTGGGATTTTTTGGTAAATTTGGTGGATGTTACATGCCAGAGAGCTTAATGCCAGCACTTCAAGAATTAGAGCAAGCCTTTAATACTGTTCGGCAAAAACCTGAATTTTGGGCTGAATATCAGCAGATTTTAACGGACTTTGTTGGTCGTCCTAGTCCTCTATTTTATGCAAAAAACCTAACAGCTTATGGAGGCGGCGCTCGAATATATTTCAAGCGAGAAGATTTGAACCATACGGGTGCTCATAAGATCAATAATTGTGTAGGGCAAATCTTATTAGCCAAATTTATGGGCAAAACCAGAATCATTGCAGAAACGGGTGCTGGGCAACATGGTGTTGCAACAGCAACGGTTTGCGCGCTGTTTAAGATGAAATGTATCATTTTTATGGGAGAAACAGATATTCAGCGCCAACAAATGAATGTTGAACGTATGAAATTACTCGGTGCTGAAGTCAGAAGTGTTCAAAAAGGGCGTGGGACTTTAAAAGATGCCATGAACGAAGCATTACGTGACTGGATTCGTCATGTGGATACAACCTATTACCTATTGGGTACGGGTGCAGGCCCTCATCCATATCCCACCATGGTGAGAGAATTTCAGAAAATTATTGGTTTAGAAGCCAGAAACCAAATACTCCTGAAAGAAAATAAACTGCCTGATGCCTTAGTTGCTTGTGTTGGTGGTGGATCAAATGCATTAGGGTTGATGCATCCCTTTATAGAAGACCTGAATGTCAAAATGTTTGGCGTTGAGGCGGGGGGGAAAGGAACACATACTGGGGAACATGCCGCCTCTATTTGCAAAGGTCAAGTTGGTGTGCTGCATGGCAATTTAACCTATTTATTACAAGATTTAGATGGGCAGATTTTAGAAGGACACTCTATATCAGCCGGCTTAGATTATCCTGGTATTGGTCCTGAGCACGGCATTCTGTTTGAAACAGGACGTGTCACATATACGGCTATAACCGATCAAGAAGCTGTAAATGCATTTCAGCTTTTAAGCCAACAGGAGGGTATTATCCCTGCGCTTGAGAGTTCTCATGCAATTGCGTATGCGATTCAACTTGCTCAAGAAATGCAGCCAGAACAGATTATTATTGTCAATTTAAGCGGCAGAGGTGACAAAGACTTAAACACGGTCAAAAAATATCTTGCAGGAGCTAAAGCATGAACCGTCTAGATCAAAAATTAGAGCAATTGAAACTGGAAAATCGAAGTGGTCTGGTCTGTTATTTTACTGCTGGAGATCCTAATTTCGTAGAAAGTTGTCGTCTGTTGAGCCAATTAGGTCAAGCTGGGGCTGACATTATTGAAGTTGGCATTCCTTTTTCAGATCCAGTTGCAGATGGGGAAATCATTCAAGCAGCGCATCTTAGGGCATTAAGTGCAGGTCAAACGGTAAAACAAACCATTGAGTTGGTAAAAGCAATCAGGCTGCATGATGACCAGACACCAATAATTTTCATGACTTATTTAAATCCGATGATGCAATATGGTTTTGAGACACTTATCGCCGAAACAGAAAATCTTATAGATGGAATATTGATTTTAGATGCTCCATATGGATATCGAGAAAACTTTGAAGTGCAATTAAATGAAAAAAATATGCATTTCATTGCAATGACAGCGCCGACTACCCCAGTTGAAAGGTTAGAGCAAATCTCAGCGCGCGCGACAGGTTTTTTATATCATGTTGCAGAAAATGGTTTAACAGGAGGAGACTTCAATCTGTCTAATCTTGAGAAAAAGATTGCTGAAATTAAGCCTATTTTTAATATTCCAGTTGCAATTGGCTTCGGGATCAAAAATGAAAGCCACGTTAAAGCCTTAGCCAATAAAGTTGATCTTATTATCATTGGCTCAGCGCTTGTCGATACTTTTTTTAATAAGGGAATGATCGCGACTTTAGAAAAGGTCACAGTTTTTTCGCAGATACTGAGAGAAAATAAATAATATCCTGTTTTTTAATCCGTATATTTAAAGTTAATTTATCAAGAACCATATGTGATAAAACCCTCTCCCGTAAGGGAGATGAAACTTTGTATGTGGATTTTTTCTGAAAGTGATCACTTTTTAAAAATCACTATTATCATACAGATGTGACATACGTTTTTGCTTTGTTTCGAGATAATTCTTATTAAAGCTATTTAAGCCTACTTTCAAAGGAATACGTTCAACAACATTAATTCCCAAATCAGTTAAAGATTTAATTTTAAGCGGATTATTTGTAATGAGTTTTACATTTTTTATTTTTAAATAATCGAGCATAATGGTACACATATCATACTTGCGAGCATCCGCTGGCAGGTTTAATAATAAATTGGCGTCAAGGGTATCATGTCCTTGGTCTTGAAGTGCGTAGGCTCGAATTTTATTGGTTAGTCCTATGCCACGGCCTTCTTGGCGTAAGTATAAAATGACACCTTGACCTGCATCATTAATCATTTTCATGGTTGAGTGTAATTGTGGACCACAATCACATTTGAGTGATCCAAAAGCATCTCCTGTTAAGCATTCTGAATGTATTCTGACCAGTACAGGTTGATTCGAAATAGTATCCATGTCTTTGGCAAGAGCGATATGTTCTTCACCAGTACTTTGATCTTGAAATGCTATAATTTCAAAATCGCCAAATGCAGTAGGTAACTTTGATTTGGAAACAAATTCTATAGCCACTGAAGAATACACCTATATAAATTTATATTTAATACAATTTAATTAATCTATCTTAAAAGCATCGGCCGAACTTTTTGCAGTTATAAATTTCAGCGTTTTACTCCCAATTAAAGAGTATGTATCTGATAGTGAATTTTATGTGAAATGTTATTTAACCCACCTGTAGCCTAGATGTTCAAAAAAGAGCAGATGATTTAGTGAAACGGAATTTTAATGCTGATCATCCTGACCCTTGCGAAGCAGTGCTCAGGTCGATGACTTCACGTATATTCAAACCAATTCAGGTTGGGTCTATATCGCCTTTATTATTGATGTGTTCTCACGAGCAATTGTTGGACGGAAAGTATCTACACGGATGAATACAGATATGGTGCTCGATGCATTAGAGCAAGCATTGCACGATCGAGGTATGCCAAAGAATGTGATTCACCATTCCGACAGAGGTATGCAATATCTTTCCATTCGTTATACCAATCTTTTAGAAGCAGCAAATATAAGAGCATCAGTCGGTACGACTGGTGATTCATACGATAATGCTTTGGCTTAAACAGTGAATGGCTTATACAAAACAGAGGTGATTGAATATTTAAAAGCAGATTGGCAAAGTTTAGCAGATGTACAACTTGCGACACTAAACTGGGTAGATTGGTTCAATAAAAAGCGTGTACACAGTGCACTGGGTTATGTATCGCCTTTTGAGTTTGAAGCAATGTACTATGATAAGATTAACCCGTTAGGTCAGGTGGCCTAACTTAAATAAAAAAGTCTCCGACAAACCCGGTACGGTTCACCCGATAAAATCCCATTAAACAAGAGGAATCTTATTTAAGCTTCCTCTTGTGAAAAATTGTGGGACAGCAGTGGCTTATAGCTCCCATTTTTTGTTAGCTTTCCAAGTCCCTATGTTAATTTGAAGAATACTTCATCATAATGTCTGAATACAGCTATATTTTTTTGATTTCTACAATATCACTTGATTCAATTAGCGATTGGATATTACCAAATAAACTTTGAATATAATCAGACGCTATATGGATATCTAAATCCTCCCTGCTACGCCATTCTTCTAAGAAGAAATATCTACTCGAGTCATTTTCGCTAATATAAAGCTCATATTTCAAGCATCCTTCTTCTTGAAGCGTAGGCTCTATTACACTTTGTAAAAGCGCTTCTAACCTCTCTTTTTGATCTGATTTTGCCTTAAAGTTCGCAATTACTGAAATAGTCATTATTTCACCTTTAATTTGTTTTAGAAGTTTTCTAGTACAATTTTGCCTTTTGACTTGCCTGATTCAAGTAACTTATGCGCCTTCTCCAAGTTTGAAGCGTTAATTTTGCCTAGATTTTGGTTGAGGGTACTTCTAATTTTTTGCTGGTCAACTAGTTGGGCAACCTGTTGCAACAGATCACCTTGCTTTTCAATATCATCGGTTTCATACATTGAACGGGTGAACATCAACTCCCAATGGATAGAAATAGATTTAGTCTTAAACGGCATAATATCAAATGTTTGTGGATCATCGATCAATCCAAGCTTGCCTTGTGGTGCAATCAGAGAAACTATTTGCTTGATATATGTTTCTGTATGATTTGTAGAGAATACGTATTTTGGTTTTGCAATGCCTAGTGTCTCGATTTGTGCATTTAAATCTTTGCTATGATCAATGACATGGTCGGCACCAAGTGATTCCACCCAAGATTTCGTTTCTTCACGTGAAGCTGTTGCTATAACGGTCAGATTTGTTTTTGCTTTTAGGAGTTGGATAGCAATTGATCCTACACCACCTGCACCACCAATAATTAAAATACTGCCAACTTCTGTTTCTGAAATTTGAAACCGATCAAACAGCATTTCCCATGCCGTTATTGCAGTTAATGGCAATGCTGCTGCTTCTGCATTAGATACTGTAATTGGTTTAAGACTGATAATTCGTTCATCGACTGCTTGAAACTCAGCATTACTACCATCTCGGGTTAAATCGCCAGCATACCAAACAGAATCTCCTACTTTAAACGAGGTAACTTTTGAGCCAACTTCAATAATTTCCCCAACGGCATCCCAACCTAAAATACGATTATTTGCTTCAGACGAATTTTTTCTCACTTTGGTATCAACTGGATTCACAGAGATTGCCTGAACTTTTACCAGTACATCACGCTCCTTAAGCGTAGGCTTAGCTTGTTCAATATCTACCAATGAATTTTTAAAATCATCATGGTTATTTATAACATACGATACGGCTTTCATAGATTTGTCCTTAACTTTAAAAATATAGTAAAAATGGGAGCAAGGTGCTCCCATTTTTTGTTATTCAATTATTAAAACTCTTGGCTCGTTGGGCGTAAAACAATTTCATTAATATCTACATCCGCAGGCTGTTCAATTGCATAAGCAATTGCTCGAGCGACTGAGTCAGCTGGTATAGCTTGTTTGTAGAAATCAGTAACAAACTCTGAACTTTCTTTATGAGAAGAACCGAATTTTAGTTCTGACTCAATTGCACCAGGCTCAATAGTAGTCGTTCTAATTGTCCCCCCAACTTCATGACGAAGTCCTTCAGAGATGGCTCTTACAGCAAACTTAGTACCGCTATAAACAGTACCTCCTGGACTAAATACTTTTAACCCTGCAACAGATGCGAGATTAATAAAGTGTCCAAAGTTTTGTTTTTGGAAAACAGGTAGGGTAGCTGCTATACCATAAAGAACACCTTTAATATTGATGTCGATCATACGATCCCATTCATCAACTTTTAGCTCGCTTAATGGTGCAATAGACATTAATCCAGCATTGTTTACCAATACATCGATTTGACCAAATGCACTTAATGCCTTTTCAATAAGTGCCTGTACTTCATGTGGTTTGGTTATATCCATACCAATAAATTCAGCTTGACCACCTTCAGTACGAATGTCGTGAACAATAGCCTCTAATTTTTCAGTACGTCTAGCACCAAGTACAACCTTTGCACCTTTTTTAGCAAGTAAGCGAGCAGTAGCTTCACCTAAACCACTACTTGCACCAGTGATAACAATAACTTTATTTTCTATATTATTCATACAAGTGCCCTTCAACCTATCTGTCAATCATATTTGATGGGTTAAGTATTACAGCCTTGTTATATATAATAAATGAATAATATTATCTTTCAGAATTCCTATTTACGGAATAATTGCCATAACACAGGATTGGACATGCATAACAAATTGGAAATGATGCGTATCTTTTGTGTCGCAGCAGAGTCTCGAAATTTTAAAGAGGCAGCCACTCAGCTCGGTATTTCCCCGCAGCTAGTGACACGGGCAATAAAAGAGCTAGAAGAGCAGCGCGGAGAGATTCTGTTCTACAGGAGTACTCGACAAATTAAAATTACTGCTGATGGTGAGCGTTTGGCAAAGCAAGCACGTTTTGCGGTGGGATCGATTGATGCTCTGCTTGTAAAAGACACCAAGGAAAAACGAGATGAAATGCGTGGGACTGTCCGTCTTACTGTTTCGTCAGTGTTAGGGCGTAAATTGGTAGTACCTGCACTAGCAGAATTTGCCACACGTTATCCAGATATTGTCGTGGATTGTGTGCTAACAGATTCACACTCGGATGTGATCGATGAGCGGATAGATATCGGGATCAGATTTGGATTTTTGCCGGACAATCGATATGTGGCAAGGGAATTGGCGAAAGTGAACTTTTATTCTGTGGGTACGCCAGAGTTAATTGATAAGGTCGGAATGCCCAAAAAAATTATTGACCTTGATAAATACCCTCTAACAGCACTAGTCGATCATAAAACAGGGCGTAACTGGCCATGGACATTCACCGAAAGTCGAAACTTTACGCCATCAAATCCCCGTTTTATTACAGATGATCTAGAAGCTGAATTTCAAGCGATTCTCGCTGGAGTTGGATTCGGACACATGCCTGGATTTCTAGTTTTGCCGTGGCTTAGGAGTGGTAAGCTCATTCAGATACTTCATGAGGAAACCTCTCCCGTTTGGCGTCTGTATTTATATCGTCCACAGCGGGGCCCGACACCTTTGCGAATCCGAGCATTGTTTGATTACTTAGCGGAAGTGCTGGGCCATATAGAAACCTGAATCAGATGGAACTAACTTTTTTCTAGAAAGTAGAAATCAGATAAGACCATCATGTATTTAGAGTAACTACAATTTTTCCTATTTGCTGATTTGATTCAAGATAGCGCTGAGCGTCATGCATGTCCTCAAAGTTAAAGCAACAGTCGATCACTGGACGAAGATATCCTGCACCTATACTGCTAAGAATAAATCGTCTGGCTTGCTCCCTTAGAACAGGGTCATGGAGAACCTCAAGGAACAAAAAACCTCGCATGGTTAAGCTCTTGCGTAATGCAACTTTAAGGGGAAATGGTGTGATCTCCGGGCTAAGCGCACCATGCATAACCATAGTTCCTCCTACAGACATCGCTTTTGCAATCTGTTCAATATGTGGCCCTCCTACAGCATCGAAGGCGACATCAAGATGTTCTCCACCTAAACGTAAAACAAGCGCCTCATACAAATCTGGTTCATCTTCACTGGCTATAACATTTTTAACACCGAGATCCAGTAAACGTTGCTTTTTCTCTATCGTCTGTGTACTTGCAATGACCTTAGCACCCGCTGCTTCAGCTATCTGTATCGCAGCTAGTCCTACGCTACTTGAAGCTGCTGTGATCAAGATCGTTTTGCCTTTCGAAACTCCACCAGCATGGATTACACCACCCCAAGCCGTCAAATACTGCATCCAGATTGAAGAAGCTTCTTCCCAGCTTAAACTATCAGGTTTGTGAACTAAAAAAGTTTCTGGAATCAGAAGCTTGTCCGTATATGTCCCATATTTGGCTAGATTGTCAGTCGGAAGAATCGATACTGCATCTCCTGGAGAAAATTGGCGTACACCTTCACCTATTGCCAGAACTATGCCTGCTCCCTCATATCCCAGGCGAGAAGGGAATACTGCCTTTTGAATATAAGTACCACGCCGAAACATTACATCAGCCCGATTGAGTCCGATCGTTTTCATCTGGATTAGAACTTCTCCTGCTGCTGGTAAAGCAACAGGAAGTGTTTCTAATGTCAGAACATCTGTATCTCCAATACAATTGAAGCGCCAAGTCTTGGCCTGAAGTGCGTTAAATGACATCAATAACGACCTTAATATTGGCAGAGCGATCTTGAACAGCATCATGAGCTTCAATCGCTTGGTCTAGAGTAAAATGACGAGGATCAACAATAGGACGCAGTTTACCTTCCTCAACGAGACGAGTCGCGATCTTAAGGATATCACCATGATGAGCACGGCGATTGCCTGTTAACATCGGCATTAGGACGAATACGCCAGACACTGTGGCACAACGTAGAGATGAACTCGCTAAATTATGATTACCAAATGCAGCACAGCTGGTAATGTGGCCATAGTGAGTTGTCATGGAAAGTGAAGCTTCGAGTACTGGACCACCCACAGTGTCGTAAACAATGTTAAAACCTTGACCCTCAGGGCTTGCAGCAATAATGTCATCGGAAGATGCTGTTGTGTAATCGAGAGGTGTTGCACCGAGTTCTGAAATCAGTGATTGATCAGCTGTACGACCAGTCGCCCAAACATTTGCATCAAGTGCTTTTGCAAGCTGAACCACCATATAACCAACGCCACCAGCACCACCCTGAACCAGTACAGTTTGCCCTGGTTGGACCTTCGCATTATCCACTAAACCTTCCCAAGCGGTGAGGAACGTCAATGGTAGTACTGCTGCCTCGCGCATAGAGATATTGCGTGGCTTTAATGTGATCAGATCAGCATCTGCTACAACATATTCTGCTAAAGATCCTTGAAGACCACGAACGCCACCTATCAGACCGTAAACTTCATCTCCGACGTTGAAGTGGGTGACACCTTCACCAACAGCAGTTACAACCCCAGCCATATCTGTTCCCAACACGGCAGGAAGTTCTGGCATAGCATATGGTGCTTCACCAAGACGAATTTTATAATCAATAGGGTTTACACCACTAGCATGAATACGTACTAGAACTTGCCCAGCCTCTGGTTGAGGTATAGGGAGTTCTACACGTGTAAATTCATGATCGCCAAAATTTTCTAGGATAAGAGCATTCATCATCTTATTCATAGTTGTTCCTTATTCTTAACTGGGGGATGATATGCACAGTACCAAAGTAAATTAATCCAATAAATGATATTTATAGGATTTAATAATTCCTAAATAATGAATAATAAATATCATCCGCTCACTAAAAATATTCTAGTACAGTCTGTAAAGGCATTTTAATCTAAACTGTCGGTAGTATTTTCAAGGCTTGAAACGTTTAAAATATCTACAAAGTGGCTAAAATTTGAAACATAATTCTAAAAGGTCACAGCATTACAAAGAACATGAGCCAAAATAAAAAATGGGAGCTAAAAGTCCCATTTTTTTGTGACTTTCGCATAAGCTCTATGATGTTAATTTAAAAAAAACTAAAAACAGGGATAGAAAATTTTCGCTAAAGAGCTTTTTGATTTTCGATTTATAAAAAATATTGCTTTTTTTATACTATGGGGTACTATAGTATAAAAGCTAGCAAATAAGGAGGTCTGATGCCTAATCAGGTTGAAGACAAAAAAAAGATTCTTCTACGCGTCAGAAAGATCAAAGGTCAGACGCAAGCGATTGAAAAAGCGTTAGAAGACAATGTGGAATGTGGTGCAATTCTGCAACAAATATGCTCTGTGCGTGGTGCTATTAATGGTTTAATGAATGAGATGTTAGAGGTTCATTTAAAGGACACTTTAGTATCAGGTGAAACCACAGAACAACAACGAAAAGAAGAGTTGGCTGAAATCGCTAAGATTCTAAAATCATATTTAAAATAGATCTGTATAAGGAATTATTCCATGAAGTCACGTGCTGCCGTTGCGTTTGGTCCTGGTCAACCTCTTCAAATTGTTGAAGTTGATGTTGCACCACCAAAGAAAGGTGAAGTATTAATTAAGATTTCCCATACCGGTGTGTGTCATACAGACGCATTTACTTTATCTGGCGATGATCCTGAAGGTGTTTTTCCCGCTATTCTCGGGCATGAAGGTGCTGGTGTTGTAGTTGAGGTTGGTGAAGGCGTGACTAGCGTCAAACCAGGTGATCATGTTATTCCACTTTACACTGCTGAATGTGGCGAGTGCGTATTCTGTAAATCTGGAAAATCGAACTTGTGTATTTCCGTTCGCGAAACTCAAGGTAGAGGCGTAATGCCAGATGGTACCACTCGTTTTTCCTACAATGGTCAACCGATTTACCACTATATGGGCTGCTCAACGTTCAGTGAATACACTGTAGTGGCAGAAGTATCATTGGCTAAAATCAATCCTGAAGCCAATCATGAACATGTCTGCTTACTGGGTTGTGGGGTAACAACGGGTATCGGTGCAGTACACAACACGGCTAAAGTACAAGAAGGTGATAGTGTTGCGGTCTTTGGTTTAGGTGGTATTGGTCTGGCAGTCGTACAAGCCGCACGTCAAGCTAAAGCAGGGCGTATTATTGTGGTTGACATGAATCCAGATAAATTTGCGCTGGCAAAAGAGTTTGGTGCAACGGACTTCTTGAACCCTAAAGATTACGATAAACCAATCCAGCAAGTAATTGTCGAAATGACTGGCTGGGGTGTAGATCATTCATTTGAATGTATTGGTAACGTGAATGTGATGCGTTCAGCCCTTGAAAGTGCACACCGTGGCTGGGGACAATCCGTAATTATTGGTGTAGCTGGCGCAGGTCAGGAAATCTCTACCCGTCCATTCCAACTGATTACTGGTCGTAAATGGCTAGGTTCTGCCTTTGGTGGCGTAAAAGGTCGTACGCAACTTCCAGGAATGGTTGAAGATGCCATGAAAGGTAAAATTCAATTAGAACCATTTGTGACACATACGATGGGCTTGGATCAGATCAATGAAGCCTTTGATCTAATGCATGAAGGTAAGTCAATTCGTACTGTAATTCATTACGAATAATTGCGTCAGACCTTATACTTTTCCATGCATGTGCATTATGAATGACATGCATGGAATCCTCTAAAACGGTACATCATCTGTAAAACAGATCTATCTGTGTAGGCATCGTGTATAGGTTCAATAAACCTGCCTACATTTTAAATCTTTATCACTATTCTCTGTGGAGAATGTAAGACTCTTTGTTTACTTGATTTCTCATGAAGTCTTGCTCAACATAGGTAATTGATTATGGAAATAATTGAGAAACATGCTTCTTTTGGTGGATCGCAAGAAGTGTATCGCCATCAGTCAATAGCATTAAACTGTTCAATGAAATTCTCAATATATCTGCCACCTCATGACAAAGATGAGCGGTTGCCAGTTTTATATTGGTTATCAGGACTGACTTGCAACGAACAGAACTTTATTACTAAAGCCGGAGCACAAAAGTATGCGGCTGAACATAAAGTCATTATTGTTGCACCAGATACCAGCCCACGTGGAGAGGATGTACCAGATCATGCAGATTATGATTTAGGCCAAGGCGCAGGATTCTATGTGAATGCAACACAAGCACCCTGGTCACAGCATTTCAAAATGTATGATTATATTGTGGAAGAGCTCAGAAATCTGATTGACCTGAATTTTCCGACCAATCAAGTCCAAAGCATTATGGGGCATAGCATGGGTGGTCATGGTGCATTAGTAATTGGGTTAAAAAATCCTGAGCTGTATAAAAGCATTTCTGCTTTTGCACCAATTGTTGCACCTAGCCAAGTACCTTGGGGGAAAAAGGCTTTTACACACTACCTAGGTGAAATCGAAACTTTATGGAAAAGCTATGATGCGATTGAATTAATCAAAAATGCTGAAGTTCATTTACCTATTTTAGTCGATCAGGGAACAGCTGATGATTTTCTTGAAGAACAGTTAAGGCCTAAGCTTCTTAGTGGTATTTGTTTGGAAAAAGAATATCCTCTTACACTTAACCTAAGAGAAGGGTATGACCATAGCTATTACTTCATTGCGAGCTTTATAGAGAAACATATAGAGTTTCACAGCAAATTCCTAGCTAAATAACTTTCATAGATATGAGGATGTACAATGTTGTTCTTGAATGCTTCTTGAGCAATATAATTTCCAGATGAAGAGGTCAGCTTATAAATCTAAGGACGAATCAATTGATCCTTATATAACTAAGATTGAATTTAATCATCTCATATCTTAATTTTTTGATTCAAATGTTAATGATATTAACTTGAATAAATTCATAGCATTATGCCGAAATAAAAAAATCAGATTTTGGCTCAGCTATGGGAATTTTTTTTAACTTTTATACAACAAAACTTTCTGACATGCATACATTAGCAATGTCAGAATCGTTTTAATTCTAGTCAATTGTGGAGTTTTAGTCATGCTTAAAACAGCTTTATATGTCCGTCTTGAAGCTAAACCGGGTAAAGAAGACGAAGTGGAAGCTTTCCTTAAAGCCGGTTTACCTATTGTAATGGAAGAACCTGCGACAGTTGCGTGGTTTGGCTTACGTCTTGGACCTACAACATTTGGTATTTTTGATGCATTTCCTGATGAGGCGGGTCGCCAAGCGCATTTATCTGGCAAGGTTGCAGCTGCGTTGATGGCTCAGGCCGAAGAGCTATTTTCAGAGCCACCGTCTATTGAAAAAGTAGATGTTTTGGCGAGTAAACTACCAGCTTAAACCGACGCTTAAATGTATGAGTGTGCTGCCTGAAATTTTGAATGAAAGGCAGCACTTCAACCCTGTGAGGTTTGTCAGAGGCTTTTTATTCAAGTTGGGCTACTTTATTTATTGGCTTAATCTCATCATTTAAATGGGTCAATATCCAGAACAGGGCAAGGTGAATAGCCACCGATTTTGTAGACACTCTTTAGTTAGATAAAATGGCTAATTAACGAGGTGTTTATGAGCCGTACCAGATTATTCAATCCTCTGTCGTAGACAAAGACATATCGATATTGAGATTCTCTATCAAAAAAGTATGGGGGGTCTCCATCTGCCCACTTATAGTACCAGTTTGAAGTTTTTAGGTGAAGTTGAATGGAAATGCAAAAAACATCATCTGAATATCGTCGGCAATGACGTAAACTGCATATTTGTATAGATGCTAAAACCTTGCAAATGAGCTGTACAGCTCACAACAAATAATGCCAGTGATTCACAAGTCTTGGTGTTCTGCTGAATCAAATCCCATCTATTGATTCTGTCTATACGGATGAGCATATGACACGAAATTGTGCAGACAAGTGATTTCAGATCGTCATGCACATACCTTAATTCCTCCAAGAAAAAATGCGAGGCCATGGTAAGATAAGAAATTGGGATCTTTAGATAGAAATGAGTTATTGAAAACAGTTAAACGGCTTGGAAGATCCCTCTGGAAAAAGTGGTCTGACTATCATCGTCGAAGTTTGGTCGAAACCAAGATATATTGCATCAAATTATTGGGAGATAAATTAACGGTAAGAAGCTTTCCTATTCAGGTGAATGAGATTCATGCTCGTGTAGCGGTCTTGAATAAATTCACTGAATTAGGTATCCCTCATACACAAGTTGTATCTTAAATTTGACTCACTTAGCAGAACTCTGCCTTTCAAGCCTTTGTACAACAAAGCCTATGTTAGTTAATATCAGTTTTATCCTGCACCATCCGCAAGTTGCGGATTTTTTTTACTTTGTTTTTTTTGAGATTAATGATTTAATTATTATGTTGTCAATAAAAACAACGATTCCTTGTATCAGCGCACATGACCAAGGGGAAAGCCT